>MVZL01000307.1 GCA_002068375.1 Tenericutes bacterium ADurb.BinA155 | reverse complement strand
GTTCGTATCGCCCAAAAGGCCCGTGCGGCCGGCATTCACCTCATTATCGCCACCCAGCGTCCTTCCGTCCAAGTCATCACCGGCGTCATCAAAGCCAACCTCGGTACCCGTGTCGCTCTTTCCATGGCTTCGCAGACCGATTCCATCACGATTCTAAACGTCGCTGGCGCCGAGCAGCTCTCGGGACATGGCGATATGCTGATCGAATGCCCGCTCATCTCGCGGGTCGGCTTTACGCGCGCTCAGGGTTGCTTGGTCGATAACCAAGAGATCAAAGACGTTTGCACCTATATTCGGAAAGAGCATCCCACGGTCTACGATCCCCGCTTCCTTGACCTGGTCGATCACTCGAAAGACGTGGCTCCAGCCGCCGATGTTTCGGCGCCTTCTGCCGCCGAGATCCGCAACGCTTCCTCCGAAGAAAAGTATAATTACATCAAAGAGACGATCATGGGCCGCGAATATACCTCCATTAGTCAAATTCAGCGTGAATTCGGCGTTGGTTTTCCCCGGGCCGGCAAAATCTTTGCTCAGCTTCAAAAGGAAGGCATCGTCGCTTTGCAGACCGAATCCAACTCCTCAAGCAAGGGTTGCCGCGTCTTGGTCCATAGCGATCCTAACGCCAAACAAAATCCGGGCTCGACCGAGCAGACCGATGTGAAGCCGAATCTTCCGGGAGAAGGGCAATAATATGGGTGTTGGTTGCGATATCGTCTTGATGGATCGGATTCACGATGAACCGGCTTTCGTCGAGAAAATTCTGTCTTCAAAAGAGCAGATCTTTTATGCAAAGCGCACCAATAAAATCGAATTCTTGGCCGGCCATTTTGCCGCCAAGGAAGCCTTTATGAAAGCCTTAGGAACCGGGATGGTTGGCGTCCCCTTTAACGCGGTGGAAATACTTTATCGCGAGACAGGCGCCCCCTATATCGTCTATAATGGCAAACAATACCCCTGTTCCATCAGCCACGACGGTGGCTATGCCATGGCGGTGGTCATCA
>MVZL01000306.1 GCA_002068375.1 Tenericutes bacterium ADurb.BinA155 | reverse complement strand
CCTGCCCCGACGCGGTCGGCCAGGTCAAGTATCTTGAATTTGCCTCGGGCTGTGGGGCCTATGACCATAGCGAGGTCACCTATTTCCCCTTGGGCGATGAAGCCTTCCCCGTGATGTTACGGGAACTCAAGAAAGCCAAGCATTACATCTTCTTCGAGTATTTCATCATCGATAAGGGCTTATTCTGGGATTCGGTCCTTGAAATCCTCAAGCAAAAAGCGAAAGAAGGGGTCGACGTCCGGGTGATGTACGATGATGTCGGGTGCCTCGGGACCGTCCCGGTCCATTACTTCAAGAAGCTCCAAAAGTATGGGATCAAAGCCCATGCCTTTTCGCCCTTTAAGCCCTTCATCGATATCCGGATGAATAACCGCGACCACCGGAAGATTTTGGTGATCGACGGCCATACCTGCTTCACCGGCGGGATCAATATCGCGGACGAATACATCAATAAGATCGTCCGTTTTGGCCACTGGAAAGATAACGCGATCATGATCAAAGGCGAAGCGGTCTTTGGCTTCACGACCCTATTCCTTGGGAACTGGAACGCGAACTGGGATCCCGATGCCAAGATCGATCTTGCCGCCTACCGTCCTTCCGTTTACCAAAGCGAAGAAGGCCCGATGCCGGAGAGCCATGGCTTCATCCAACCCTATGGCGACCTCCCCTTCGATAAAGAAGCGGTCGGGGAACGGATCTATATTTCAATCCTCGAAAAAGCTCGGCATTATGTCTATTTCTCAACCCCGTATCTCATTCCGGACGAAGAGATGAAGAACGCGATCACTAACGCCGCCAAGCGCGGGGTCGATGTTCGGATCCTCACCCCGCACGTCCCCGATAAAAAAGCGGTCTTCCATATCACCCGAAGCTACTATGGCGATTTATTGAAGGCGGGCTGCAAGATTTACGAGTACACCCCGGGCTTCGTCCACGAGAAGATGTTCGTTGCCGATGATATCGTCGCCACGGTCGGCACGATCAACATGGACTACCGTTCGCTTTATCTCCACC
>MVZL01000305.1 GCA_002068375.1 Tenericutes bacterium ADurb.BinA155 | reverse complement strand
CAGGTGTAGGTCGTGCTCGAAGAGCCGACGGAATAGGTATCATCGTTTAAGAGTGTGAAGGCCAATAAATCGGTATTCATCGCGCTGGTATAGGTCGCGGTAAAAGTCGTATTCTCGGGTCCGACCAAGTGGGTGGCGGGATCGGGGGACCAGCCAGCAAAGGTGTACATCAAATCGTCCGCGGTTTTGCTTGGGGCGGCGATATCCAAAGTCGCGGTTTGACCGTAGAGGAAATTCCGGGTCGCATAGACCGAGCCATCCTCATTGCAGAAGTTCACGGAATAAACCCGAGCGCTTTGAATGAATAAAGGCTTAAAGGTCGTGTCGCCCAGAATTTGGGTGTCGGTTAAAGACGGGGACCATTGATCGAAGGCATACGTGTATTGATTATCGGAAGGTTTAGTCGGATTCGCTGGGGCGAGGCTTTCGGAAAGCCAACTGCCCCAATCGACACTGATGGTGCTTAAGACGGCGGAGGAATCGTAGTTCATGAAGGTTACGGTGTATTTCCGAGCTTTCTTCGTATAAGTCGGGTGGAAGCTCGTGGCTTCATGAATCGGAGTCGTGGCAGGATCGGGGTACCATGAAGCGAAAGTATAGGTGTAAGCCTCGTCCATCGTTTTACTGGGCAAGGTGCCCTGATAGGTCGCATAGGAACCATAGTTAACTAAGGTTTCATAAAGGCGATGATCATCGGCATCGTAGAAAGTGCAGTCGTATTGCTGATAGCTCGTCCGGTACAGCGCGTTAAAATCCGTATCGGCATGGATCGGCAGGTTTAAATCCCGATCCCAACCATTGAAATAATAACTATATTGGAGATCGGCGGGACGAGCGGGAGTCCTTCCGGCATAAACGGCTTTATCGCCATCCTTAACAAAAGAGTCTTGAAGAGGATAGCCATCATAATCCAAGAAACGAACCGTGTAATAACCATCGGGATTCTTGCTATGGGAAGAGCTCGAAGAAGTCGAAGAGGCGGGTGGATTGTTCTTCGCCAAATATTGGCCAAGA
>MVZL01000304.1 GCA_002068375.1 Tenericutes bacterium ADurb.BinA155 | reverse complement strand
ACGGAGAATCCCGTGGCTTCTAAGAAGAAGCAGGACTTTCTTCGTGTTTTCCCCGAAGCCGCTTGATTGTCCCATTAAACGCAATTCCTAGGTAATTATATGCATTTACCTAGGAATTGCAAGTAATAATTAAGTGACTTTAATAAGCCCCTGGTTAATTAAAGGATAACGGCTTTCCTTTAAATAGGATTTGCGGCAGATCCGCCGGCGTCTCGTTGGACATCGATTTTACCTGTTACGGCGGCGGAAATTAACGCCGAGCGGTATTCCTTGAGGATGGCGATGGCTTCGCGGATTTTGGCTATGAGGGCGTCGATTTTCGCCGTCTCGCGGTCGAGGTAGGCGGCAATGGCGATTTGCTCAAGTTCGGCGGGAATCGGGTGCTTAAAGTTCTCAATGAAAATCTCTGGCACTCGTTTCTGGCCGCCAGCCCCATACATCTCGGCTTCTCCGAGCCGTCGGAACGCATCGCTTTGCGTCACATAGAACAGGAAGCTTCGATCAACGCTATCTAGCGCTCGCAGTACGTGGAGCTCTGTGGTTCCGAATGCAATTCCATTCGACAAACCGGCTGCAATAGCGCCTTTGCCGTTCTCAAAGCAGGGTGTTATTTTAGCAACAATAACATCGCCGTCTGCGAAATATGTATAGCCTGAGCCAATATCGGCTATTGGCTTTGTTTGATTGAGATCAATCCCACCGTTCTCGCCGACAGCTTCCATTGGAACGAATGAAACCTCGATATCGCGATAAAGCCTCCGAGCCGCGAGCGGTGATGGATTCAATTCTGCGCTGAACTTCAGCCGTTTTACTTCCCACTGCTTCGGAATCTTTCCCAACCACTCGATGCCGGAGTCCTTCATGGGGACGGTCGGATCGAGGCCTTTGGTGACGGCTTGGGTGATGAGCGCCGTCCGCTTTTCCTGGAGCAGTTTGATCAGCCGCTCCTTTTTCTCGGTGAGCGCATCGATTTTCGCCGTCTCGCGGTCGAGGTAGGCGGCAATGGCGATTTGCTCAAGTTCGGCGGGAATC
>MVZL01000303.1 GCA_002068375.1 Tenericutes bacterium ADurb.BinA155 | reverse complement strand
TCATCGTCTCCGCTCAGAACTGCTCGCAGTTTGACCACGGCGCCTACACCGGCGAAATCAGCATTCCGATGCTCAGGGAACTCGGTGTCTCTTGGTGCATCATCGGTCACAGCGAACGCCGCGGCTACGATAACGAAACCTCCGAAAAGTGCAACGCCAAAATCAAAGCTCTTCTCGCCGCGGGCATGACCCCGGTGTACTGCTGCGGCGAATCCTTGGCCACCTATGAAAAAGGCGAGACCAAGAAGTTCGTGGCCGAGCAAATCAAGGTTGGCTTAGAGGGCTTAACCCCTGAGCAAGCCGCTAAAGTCGTGATCGCTTATGAGCCCATCTGGGCCATCGGCACCGGCAAATCCGCGACCAAAGAGACCGCGGAAGATACCATCGGCTTCATCCGGAGAAACCTCCGCGAGGCTTTTGGCAACGTGGCTATGGATATGCGAATCCTCTATGGTGGCTCGGTCAAACCCGAGAACATCCATGAGTATATGTCCGAACCCGACATCGATGGCGCCCTCGTCGGCGGAGCTTCCTTAGCTCCCGAATCCTTCCAGGGCCTCATCACGAATTTGGTGAAGTAACATGGACGAGACGTTTGAGAGCGAACGCGAAGGTAAGCGCGAGCAATCGCGCTTATTGGGTCGGGTCTTTGGCTACATGGCGCTTGGCCTTGGGGTCACCGCCATCGTTTCCTTGATCGTCAGCCTTATCTTTGCGGGCTGGATCAGCAAGGATCCGAATAATCCCGCGATCGGCAATGTCTATCTCGGCTTAGTGATCGGATCGGGCATCGCCTTACTCATCGATACCTTGGTCATGCACTTTGTGATGCTACGGGGAAAACATTCCTTGTGGGTCCCTTACATCCTTTACACGGCCTTAATGGGGATCTTCTTATCCTCCTTCGTTCTTGCGGGGGTCGATTTCTGGGTCTTCGCCGAAGCCTTTGGCTTAACGGCTTTGGTCTTCCTCATCATGTTCTTCATCGGCTACTTCAGCCCGGCGAACCTCAACATTCTCGGGATGGTGGCGTTGGGA
>MVZL01000302.1 GCA_002068375.1 Tenericutes bacterium ADurb.BinA155 | reverse complement strand
GCGGTGATCGCCGGCACTTCGAGGCAATCGGAGTCCGTGGGGAAACTCGTGATCAAAATGTCTTCGGAGTTGAGCGTGACTTTCGCATCGCGTTCAGCGATTGTCGAAACAATCTCGATTTTGGTGAGCAAGAAACGCGCAAGGTCGCCTTGGTAGGCCGGTTCGAGGAGGATGCCTTCAATATTGACCCGGTAGCCTAAAGTGCCATCCACGAAATCGGGCATGCTCGCAAAATCGCTCTGGACCATTAGTTTGATCGCCGGATCGTTGATCTCCGGGAAATAGGCTTCGATGGTGCCCGTCAAATAAGGGGTCACCATATTGGGGATCCGTAAGACTTCCACGCCTCTTGTCGGAATGATCGCCGCGTTAAATTCCGCGCGCGTCGTCACGGTTTTGCTTGCGCTAAGAGTGAGATCAAGCGTCGGGGCCTCCCCGCTATTGAAGGTCAAAGCCTCGAGGTTGAGGTAATAGGCGTTATTGCCTTCTTGGTCGATGAAGAGGCTGCTCTTCTTTTTGCCTTTGACGTGGATATAGGCGCCTTTAATCAAAGTCGTCGCATCAAGGGAAGAGAGATCGGAATAATCGAGGAAGATGTCACCGGTGTCATCGCGGGCAATCAGGATCTGATATGGCGCTTTTCCGAGGATCACGAGATCCATTTCGCAGCTCGAGCCATCCTCGCGGGCATAGAAGCCTTCGATGTTGGTGAAACCGCTATTGGCGGGTTTCCCCTCGTACCACGAGCAATAGAAATTGAGGAAAGTCCCGTCGTATTTGGTGAAATAGCCTTCGACATTCGACAAGATCTCGCCGGCATTCACGGTGTAAGGATAGTTATAAAGGATGATGCCGATCGGATTGCCATAGGCATCTTGGCTCCCGTCGAGTCTTGTCGTCGCCACATCCGAGGAAGGATTGAACCGGGCGTTTAAGGCCGGAAGGGTGTAGCGTTCGGAAAGGGGATTCGTCAGCTCAAGGCCATGGGCTTTCCAAAACTGATAAAGCGTTTCGACACCGCTGGTGGTTAGGCTCTGAC
>MVZL01000301.1 GCA_002068375.1 Tenericutes bacterium ADurb.BinA155 | reverse complement strand
GGCGGTAACCTTCGACACGACGATGACGTTGAAGTTTCCGGTCGTGCCCGCTGCGTACTTCGATAAGGAAGTTCCGACCTGGGCTAAGGCCGTTTTCGCTAACTCGGCCATGTCGACGGCCGGAGCGACGGACGACGAAGACGAAGACGAAGAGCTCGACGGCGCGACGGACGAAGACGCGCTGCTTGTTGTGGTACCACATCCCGCAAGCCCTAATGTTAACAAGAGGGCAGCCGCGGTAAGGGTTGTTGTCAGTTTCTTCATGATATTTCTCCTTTCTGAAGATCCTGTTTAGTCTACTAGAAGGTGAGGACGAGGCCCGTGCGAGCGCACAGTTTGACCTGGTAAGTCTTCACTCCAGCTGTTGTCGTATATGTAACCAGGCCACCAGTGATGGTGATCGAGGCTGCACTCTTGAAGTAGGCGACGCCAGCGTCGCCCGTGACCCGGGCTCCGACCTTATAGGTCTTTGTGCCCTCCGAGTCGGTATAGGTAAATTCCTTCGCGTAATAAACCGCAATGGTGTCGACGATGTAGATATTGAGCTGCGTTCCCGCCTCATCTTGGCAATAGAGGGTGTAGGAATAGGCGCTGCTGGTCGCGGCATTTAAGGTCGCGTAGCCGCGGGTGCAAGTGAGCGCGGGCGAAGTCACGACCATGTTAATGTTCTCGTCTTTGCTCAGTTCTTCCGCGGTTCCGGTGAGCGGCGCTAAGACGTTCCCGGTCGAAAGGATCTTCATATCGTCATCGCTAGGGTATTGGTCACTATAGGAAACCCCGACGATTTGCTTGACCCCTTCGTATTCGGCAACGAGGCCGGTGATCTGAAGTTCGTTTCCGATCGTCTTTAACGGATAGAAGGCGATATAAGAAGTAAAGATGTAAAGGCCATAACGTCTCGTCACGCTTGCACCACTGCTATCGGTCCAAGTGAAGTCTTTGTTCACGTAAGCGGCCCCTTGATCCGGTCCGGTCGCGCAAACAATGCCGGTGAAGGTGGCTTTCGCACCGATCCAGTCGAAGGCATTGCCATCATTATCGACCCCATCGAC
>MVZL01000300.1 GCA_002068375.1 Tenericutes bacterium ADurb.BinA155 | reverse complement strand
ACCGGCGGTACCACGACCTTGAACAGCACTTTGCAGGCGAAGCAAGCCAACTTGGCGAAGTTTGTCGGCTATGGCGCCTTCAACGATAAGATCCGCGATTCGCTCATCAAAGGCGGCATGAACTCGACCGATTCGGTCGGCTGGGCCACTTCGTTCAGCACGACTTATCAGCCGAATAGCGACGTCGACTCCCTCGTCGGTGGGATCAAAGGCATCACCGGCGGCACGACTTCTGGCGTCGCCGATCCGGATAAATCGGTCGCCTATGTCGCTTGCCACGATAACTACACCCTCCATGACCGGATCCGTTTCCTCACTTCCCGGGAAGAGAACATCCTAAAAGCGGCCAAGCTCGCCGAATCCGTCGTCTTCACGAGCCAAGGCACGAGTTTCATGCTCTCGGGCGATGAATTCCTTCGCCATAAAGCCGGAACCGGCACGATCAGCAATGGGAACTCCTATAACGCTTCCTATGATGTGAATACCCTCGATTACAGCCTCAAGATCACCAACGCTTCGATGTTCGCGACCGTCCAAAAGCTCGTCGCCTTGAAACAAAAGGTCTCGGGACTCCATCTCGACGCGACGGGGATTAAAGGCTTAACCGTCACGGTGAGCAGCGGCTCCAATATGCTCACTTACGAAGTGAAGGATAGCAGCGCCAATAAGACCTATAAGATCGTCCATGCCGCCGGCGTCGGAACGCTTCCGACCGCCGATTTCGCGGGCTATAGCCTCTACCTCGATACCCTCGATAGTGGAGTCGCCTTAAGCGCCGCAACCACGATCTCACCCTTCCAGACCATCATCGCCAGCAAGTAATGACATGCCGATAAGACCTGAGGCCACCCCCAGGTCTTTTTTTATGGGAAATCGCTCGATATTAAAAAACATCATTTTCGCTCAAAAAACCGAGAAAAAACTTTAATTTTTTTCTTAGAAAGGCAAGGAAGGGCCCTAACTTTTCGTGGGTTTCCGAAAATTAAGAATTGTTTTCCCCGCGCACCTTTACACGCGCGAGGAAAGCGGTTACAATATCTTACGTGTTGATCACAAA
>MVZL01000299.1 GCA_002068375.1 Tenericutes bacterium ADurb.BinA155 | reverse complement strand
AACCCGCACCGGCCCCGGTCGAAGTGAAAAAGCCGACTCCCGTTTTGACGCCGGTCGCGCCGAAAGTTGAACCGGTGGTGGCCAAGCCCATCCCCGCTCCCGCCCCGGTCGAACCGCCTTATGAAGCCCCGAAAGCCGATTATTATGAGGAGCCTTCCGGAGCCAAGGAACCCGAAGCTCCGGTCTATTCGGCTCCGAAAGAAATCTATCAAGAACCGGCCCCCAAAGTTGAACCGGCCCCGATGCCAAAGCCCCAACCCGCTCCGGCTCCTACCCCCGTGAAAGTTGCGGTGGCTCCAGTTAAAAAAGTCACGCCGGTTCCGGCGAAACCTCTCGAGAAAATTCCGGAAGAACCCGCCTATACTTCGGTTCCTTCCTCGAACTTAAGCGACCGCGAAATGAAGGAGTACGCCCGCTACATCGTGGAGACCAATCCCCGGGTCCGCAAGCCCCAGGCCGTCTTCTTCGCGAGCCATAGCGCCTTAGGTCGCTACTACACGATTCAAGATTATAAGCGTACAATGCGATGTGCCTACGAAACGGCGCGAACCAGCATGGATAATCTCTCCGCCGAAGGCTTCTATCAGAAATTGCAGATCAAGAACAAATTCGTCTACACCCCGATTAAACAAGGAGAAAAGCAATGAATATCATCTACGCAGACTTCTGGGAAAAGAACATTGGGTGGTTGATTCCCCTCATCCTCGTCGCTTTCTTCGGCGTCATCGTTTTGATCGTGATCATGATTCGAAAATACGCGAAGCCCTTTAAGAACGAAGAAAAGCCGAAATCGCAAGAAGAGATCGCCCAAGAAGAACTGAACCGGGTCCTTGAACCGGTCCAAGATGAGAAAACGGCCGAGCAGATGCAGAAGTTCGACCAAGAAAACGCGATCAAAGAAGACGACACGAAGGCCAAAGAAAACGCCCCTAAAGGCGAAGATAAGCCGATTGGGAAGTAGACTATGGACGCGCCTCGCGCGTTATATGTTCATGTTCCGTTCTGCCAGCATATTTGCGGTTACTGCGATTTTTGTAAACTGCTGATCAATCCGAAGTTTGTGGCGGGTTATT
>MVZL01000298.1 GCA_002068375.1 Tenericutes bacterium ADurb.BinA155 | reverse complement strand
TACAATCTCAATGCACAAAGAAAGCGACATCATTGCAATGGCATTAAAAGCAGGTATTGTTGGACTTCCTAACGTTGGAAAATCGACCCTTTTCAACGCGATCACCAATTCTCACGTCGAAGCGGCGAACTATCCTTTCGCCACGATCAACCCGAATACGGGCGTGGTGGTGGTCCCCGATGAACGGCTCGACTTCCTCGATAACATGTTCCACCCGGCCCGGAAGATCAATGCGACCTTCGAGTTCTACGATATTGCCGGACTCGTGAAGGGCGCGAGCAAAGGCGAAGGCTTAGGCAACCAATTCCTCGCGGCGATTCGCGAATGCGACGCGATTTGCGAAGTGGTCCGCTGCTTCGAATCTTCCGAAATCATTCACGTTGAGAATAGCGTCGATCCCGCCCGCGACATCGACACGATCAATATCGAACTCTCGATGAGCGACTATGACATGGTGGTCAACCGGATCGCGAAGCAAGATATCAAAGCCCGGGTCGCCCACGATAAGGTCGCGGCCTACGAAATGGCGATTTTGAATCCGCTCAAAGACATCTTGGGCCAAGGGAAACCCGCCCGGCTCTTACAAGGCTTAAGCCAAGAGCAGATGGACTACGCCAAGAAGAACTTCTTCTTATTGACCCTCAAGCCGATCATCTATGTCGCCAACGTCGCCGATAGCGATTATGCGAACATCGAAGGCTGCGCTTATTATCAAATCGTCAAGAAGATCGCCGATGGTGAAGGGGCCCAAGTCATTCCGCTCTCTTGCCAAATCGAATACGAAATCTCGCAGCTTCCTAGCGCCGCGGATCGCAAGGACTTCTTGGATTCGCTCGGAGCAAAGGAAAGCGGGCTTGACCGCTTGGTCAAAGCTTCTTATAAGCTGCTCAATCTCTCGACCTTCTTCACCTGTGGCACGGATGAGTGCCGCGCCTGGACTTTCCGCAACGGCATGTTAGCCCCCGAATGCGCGGGCATCATCCACACCGATTTTCAAAAAGGTTTCATCAAAGCCGAGATCTATGACTTCGAGGATTTGAAGAAATACGGAAGCGAGGCCGCTGTCAAAGAAGCGGGCAAGC
>MVZL01000297.1 GCA_002068375.1 Tenericutes bacterium ADurb.BinA155 | reverse complement strand
ATTCAATCGGGTATAGAGATCGAGGAGTTGGGTCTTGATCGTGTCGAGCGGTGAGCCTTGGTTGAAGCAATATTGGGAATAAAGGATTTCATGATCTGAGGATAAAAGGACCATCTTGGTCGTGGTGGAGCCCGCGTCGATCCCAAGGTAGGCTTTGCCCGTATAGGTGGCGATATCCTTTTCCTTCACCTCGACGTTTTGATGGGCGAGCTGGAAGGAGCGGTAATCTTCTTCGTCTTTAAATAACGGCTCGCCCCGCTTTAAGGTCGCGGGGGCGGTTAATGTTTCTAGTTGTTGGATGACGTCAGGTAAGGCATAGCTCTTTCCGGTCTTCGCCGCGTATAAGCTGGCCCCGATCGCCATCGCGATCTTGGCTTCTTTCGGGAAAATCGCGTGGTCAGAATCGAGCTTCAAGGTGGTGACGAAAGCCTTTTGGAGGCCTTTGAGGAACGAAAGCGGTCCCCCTAAAAAGAGGACGGTTCCCGCGATCTTCCGGCCTTGGGCTAATCCCCCGACGGTCTGACCGACCACCGCCTGATAGATCGAGGCGGCGACGTCATCTTTGCGGGCTCCTTGGTTCAGTAAGGGCTGAATGTCGCTTTTGGCGAAGACCCCGCAGCGGGAAGCGATCGGATAAACCTGCTGAGCCTGCAACGCCAATAAATCGAGTTCATCGATCGAGACATGGAACAAGCTCGCCATCTGATCGATGAAGGCCCCAGTCCCGCCGGCGCAGGTTCCGTTCATCCGTTCTTCTTTGCCCCCGGTAAGGAAAAGGATCTTGGCGTCTTCGCCCCCAAGTTCAATCACGACGTCGGTCTTCGGATAGAACGCCTTCACCATGAGGGAACTGCTCACGACTTCTTGGACGAAGGGGAGTTTCGCTTGTTCGGCGAGCCCTAAGCCGGCCGAACCGGTGATCGCGAGCAAAAAGGAAGCGCTAGGGAACGCCGCATTGACCGCTTGAAGCTCCGAAATGAGGGTGTTGCGGACCTGGGCGTTATGGCGGGTGTAGGAGGAATAAAGGACTTCTTTGGCTGAACTCAGGACCGCAGTCTTCACGGTGGTGGATCCGATATCGATC
>MVZL01000296.1 GCA_002068375.1 Tenericutes bacterium ADurb.BinA155 | reverse complement strand
ATCGGCCGGAACGTCGTTATAGCGATAGCGGGTGATCCGGCGCAGTTTAGCGTCTTGATAAAAGCTATAACCGCCTGCGGTATTGGAGATCAAAGAGAAGAACTTATCGTCTCCTAAATAGTTGATCCAAGGCGAGGGGGTAAAAGGGGTAGAAATCACGTACTCACGATTCTTGTCATCGAAACTTCCGAACTGCATTTTGGCCTCCTCCCTACGCGTGCAGGCGTATCTAATTCTTATAAAGTCTTTACAAAAACTTTAAACATCCTGTTAACGCTTAACTTAAACGTTTTCGTCAACGCCACCAATTTTAAACAGAGAACGGTCAAAAACAAGGGCACCAAAAATTTTTTTCACGAAAAAAACAACGAAAACGACATGTCAATTCTACGAAAATCACTTTCGCAAATTTGTAAGCCCTTACATTGGACTCTTGACGAACCAAAAAAACAGGGTCTATTATGGAACCGCGAAAACGATTTCGTTGAAAGGGGGCAAGCCCGCATGACCAGAATCAGTGATATTGCTGTTAAATGTGGATTAAGCATCGCCACGGTCTCTAAAGCGCTCAACGGCTCCCACGAAATTCCTGATACGACCGTTCTCCGGGTTCGCAAAGCCGCGGAAGAATTAGGTTATGTCCCCAACGCGAACGCTCGTTCTCTTAAGATGAGAAAGAGTTTCACGATCGGGGTGCTCTTTATCGATAAAACGGCCTCGGGCCTCACCCACGAGTACTTCTCGATGATTTTGGAGTCGGTGAAGCGCGAAGCGGAAAGCCATGGCTACGATATTACCTTCATCGCTTCTGAAATCTCCGGCAATGCCAATCTATCCTATGTCGAGCAGGTCCGCTCCCGCGGGATCGATGGAGTTGTGATCGCTTCGGTGGACTTCAATGCCCCCGCCGTGGTCGATCTTGTTAAATCGGGGATCCCGGTTGTCACCATCGACTATGTCTATAACGGCTGCACTGCGATTCTCTCCGATAACGACAACGGCGTCGCTTCCTTAGTTGAATATGCTTACCGGCTTGGCCATCGCAAAATCGCCTTCATCCATGGCGAAGACACCGATGTGACTCG
>MVZL01000295.1 GCA_002068375.1 Tenericutes bacterium ADurb.BinA155 | reverse complement strand
CCGACTGCCCGCCTGCTTTCATCATCTGGGCCAGTCTTTGATAAAAGAAACGATCTTGGCTAATTCCCTTGGGAGTGTCCTTCGTCCGAAGAATACTAATCACCAAAAACTTATGAAACAAATTCAGCTGGTCATGATTCAGCGTGATTTGCTTTTCACTTAGCAAGTTGGTTTTATGAAGGAACTCGGCAAAGGGAGTTTCGACTCGTTGCTGAAGACCGCCTTCAATATCGTCCGGATAGAGTCCTTTTTCGCAATAAAGCGACCGCGAATTTCTTCCCTCAAAGAATTGTTGCTGTTTCGCATCAAACACACAAAGATGATCACCATATTGGCGGAGAATGAACTGGGGGACGTAATGGTTA
This sequence comes from Tenericutes bacterium ADurb.BinA155, assembly GCA_002068375.1. Next base: position 720 of record MVZL01000295.1, on the reverse strand, counting down.
TTGCGGAGCGGTTCCATGCTTTTCATTTTAATCCTGATCAGTTTTATTGCTATGTTTCTTCCAAAAATGATTATGTTTCCGATTTGTAGGTGGCAGCTTATTTGCCCGTCCTCTTCTGCCCACGCTTTCCAATCGCTCGGATCGAGTCAAAGGAAGAATCTTTGTTTCTTCCTTTCAATGGGGATTGAAAAGAAACTATAATTAGGCAATCGGATGAACCCCTTTTTACTTCAAGATGAAAACGGCCAAGTTATCGGCCAAAGTCACGCCAAAATCGATCTCTCATTAACGGTCGAAGCCTCCCATTCCGTCAATTTCGTGAATTGGCAGGCCGAACGGGCTTCTAAGATCAAAGCGGGCAGTCCCCGTCAGAATAACTTTTCCTTTTTGAAAAAGATCCTGGTGAAGAACGAAGGGACCGAAGACGTCAATGACGCCTCGCTCACGATTTCTTTCTTGCCCGATTGCATCAAGTGCCAAGAAGTCTATATTTCATGCCTCGAAAAGCAAAAGACCACCACGGTCGATTCTTTCGCGATCGAGATCGATCCGAAATATCTCTATGAACTGAACGAAGCGATCGCCGGTTCGATGAGCGTGACTCTGAAAGCCAAGGATGGAACCGTTCTCGCGACGAAGATGGTCCCGCTCGATATTTTGCCGATCGAAGAATCCGCTTCCGAAGACCGGATCGATGAGATCCTCGTTTGCTTTGTGACT
>MVZL01000294.1 GCA_002068375.1 Tenericutes bacterium ADurb.BinA155 | reverse complement strand
CTCCTTCCTTTAATCAAGAAAACCCCAAGTTTCCTTGGGGCTTTCGTTTGAACTTCCTTAGGCGACCCGGGCGACTTTGATCTTGATCTCGACCGGAACGATCTCGCACATCATCGCGATTTGCGAAGCGACTTCTTGCTGGATCTCTAGGCAGATATCCTGAACCTTCGCGCCCTTTTTGAGGTTGACCTCGATTTTGATCTCGGCCTTGCCCTCGCGGGTTAATTGGACTTTGACAGGACGGGAGACTTGGAAGAGACGGGATTCGCGCTTCGAAAGGCTCGCCCCAGCGACTGTTTCGGTGGCTTTGGAGGCAATGCTGGCGAGGACTCTCCGCGAAATTCCCATGGTTCCTAAGCCGGTGCAATTATCGAGCGCGATGTAATCCTTCATGGCTTTATTGTAAAAGGCTGCGGCTATTTTGCAACCTTAACTCCGAGGCTAGCGAGCTTCGTGACGATCTTTTCGGGGGTGAAACCGAAGTGATCGAGGACCGCATTCGCGGGCGCCGAAGCACCGAATTCATCGATCCCGAGCGTGGTCTTGGCGTATTTCGCCCAACCAAAGGTTGAGGCCATTTCGAGGGAAATCCGTTTTTCGTAAGGAAGATGAAGCACCGCGGACTTGTAGGCTTCTTCTTGCGCTTCAAAGCGTTCCCAGGAGGGCATCGACACCACTTCGACGGCGATGCCTTCCGCGGCGAGTAAGGCTTGGACGGAAATGGCTAAGCCGACTTCGCTTCCGGTCGCGATGATCTGATAATCGGGCTTTTTGGCGGCTTTGCTCACGATGTAGGCGCCCTTTTCGACGCCTTCGAGGCTCGAACCCGCTAATAAGGGCAGATTCTGGCGCGAAAGGATGATCGCGGTCGGCGTATGGCTTTGCTTTAAGGCTAAAGTCCAGGCGGCGTAGGTTTCTTTGGCATCGGCCGGACGGATCACGTCGAGCCCCGGAATGCTCCGGAGCATCGCGAGTTGTTCGATCGGCTCATGGGTGGGCCCATCTTCGCCCACCGCGATGGAATCGTGGCTGAATAAGTAGATGGCCGGGATCTTTTCGAGGCAGCTCATCCGGATCGCCGACTTC
>MVZL01000293.1 GCA_002068375.1 Tenericutes bacterium ADurb.BinA155 | reverse complement strand
CTGAATGCGAAATACACCGGTTTGACCTACGATTCGAGCTTCGACATCACTACTCTCTAATTTGCATTAAAGAGTGAATAGACGGGGGCAGCCCTAAAAAGCTGCCCCCGCCTCCTTCATTAAAGGAAAGGAGTCCACCATGAAATTGGATAAAAACGGCAAGATCATCCCCGGGCACGTCCATTATGCCAAATGGGGCTATATCTTCTTAATCCCTTTCGCGGTGGCCTTCTTGTTATTCTCGTTCTACCCCCTCTTCCAAACCCTCCATTATTCCTGGTACAAATACTACGAAGATGGCCTCGAAACGGTCGGACCGCTTTGGTCGGGCTTCGACAACTACGTTTATCTCTTCCAGCAATCGACTCCGCGGACGTTCTATTTCTTCGGGATTAGTTTAGGCACGGTCACGATTTCGGATTTAGGCTATTACACCCTCAATACGCTGCTGATTTGGGTGATGGGCTTCATCCCGCAGATCACGGTGTCGCTTCTGCTTGCCGTCCTCTTCACCGATGTTCGGCTCAAGCTCCGCTTCCAAGGATTCTTCAAAACCGTTTTCTATATGCCGAACCTTATCATGGCGGCCGCCTTTGGCATGTTATTCCAGATGATCTTCGCCCGGACCGGACCGGTTTCGAGCGTTTTGCTTTCTTGGGGCTGGATCAGCGAGCCGCTGGAAGTCAGCTCTTCGACCGCGGCGACCCGGCTCATCATCGCTTCCATCGATTTCGTCATGTGGTTTGGCAATACGACCTTGCTTTTAATGGCGGGCGTGATGGGAATCGACCAATCGATCTTCGAATCCGCTACCCTCGACGGGGCAAGCTCGATCACGATCTTCCGTAAAATCACGATGCCCTTGCTCAAACCGATTTTCGTCTACGTCTTCATCACCTCGATGATCGGCGGAATTCAGCTCTTCGACGTCGCCCAGATTTTCACGAACACCAGCGGGGGCCCTCAGTCTTCGGCCTACACGCTCATGATGTATCTGTATAGTTTGATCAGCGAGAAGAAAAATTATGGCCAGGCGGGTGCGCTTTCGATGATGATGTTCCTTGTGACGGCGGTCCTCTCTTTCACGGTTTATAAGACGATGCACCCCAAATACAACGCCGAGAAAGACATGGCCAAATGCA
>MVZL01000292.1 GCA_002068375.1 Tenericutes bacterium ADurb.BinA155 | reverse complement strand
AGATAAGCGATCGTGGCGCCGCTTAAGCCGCTTCCGACCACAAGGGCATCATAGTGTTTCATTGGCCATCGGCCTTACGGGCGACCTTCTTCCATTTGGGCTTCGTGAAGACGCCCCAGTCGACCGCGATCGCGTAGAAGAGCATGAAGATCGGCGAAAGAAGGATCCCCGCCCAGTAGCCCTTCAGATTCTTCATTCCTAAATGCTTTTTGCTTAAGAGAAGAGCGAGCCAGGTCTGGAAGATATAGACAAGGACCATGCAGGCGATCACGAAGACCGCCATCACCATGAGGCCGACGAATAAGGTCGTGGCGTAACTGGTGATATCGCCTTCATGGTAAACCCCGAGGTTGCTGGTGATGAAATCGAGGGACTGCCCGATCGTGTTGTAGCTGAGGCCGTGGACCCGCGGCATCTCAAGGAAAGCTTGGCTGAAGACGGATACCCCATTCATCTGAAGGAGCATCAAGATCGCGTAGCTGATGTAATAAAGCGGGAACCAAATCGTCGAGACGACCCCGATCGGGATGAAGAGAAGCTGCATGAAGAGATCCACGTTGCTGATCTTGCCGGAAATGAAGGTATGGCCGAGGAGTTTCCATCCTTTTTTCCAAAAGAGGCCGTGGATTCCGTGCGCCATCCGGGCGTTGCGGTTGAAGGTGTCTTTGGCCGTGGCGGGTTGGTCCTCATAAACGATGGCGTCGGGGACATGGTGAACCCGGGTATTCTCTAAAAGGCGGTTCAAAGTGAAATCGACATCGTCGGAAGTGGACATCCCATCCCAGCCCCCGATTCGTTTTAATAAGGCGAAGGAGCACATCATCCCCGCGCCGGAAAGCATCGAATCCTGATGGGTCTTTTCCCGGTAGTTGCACGGGAGGCGGGAATCGCGGATGTAATAGCAAGCCGAGACTTTGGTCCAAATGTTCTCGGTGGCGTTCGTGGAGCTTTCGAAGCAACGGGCCACTTCGACCCCACTGCTAAAGGCGTCGTTCATCCGGCGAAGGAAGTCGGGGTTCGCGTGGTTATCGGCATCGAATTTGATGAAAAAATCGTAGGTGTCATGTTCGGCTAAAATGTGATCGAGCAAAAACTTGATCGGATAGGCGGCGCGATGATGGGCCGGATCGGGATCGGTATGGACTAAGACTT
>MVZL01000291.1 GCA_002068375.1 Tenericutes bacterium ADurb.BinA155 | reverse complement strand
ATTTCCAAAGGGGATTTGCTGATGGTCGCGCAAACCCGGCATAAAGCTTTAGAGGCTTCTTTTACGAGCCAAGAAACATTGGACTCGATGGTTAACGTAGGCTCTAATTTCGCAAACGGATCGTTTGCCCGAACGCCTTGAAGAAACGCCGTCCACTTGCTCCAGGTTTCAGCCCGGCTGCGGTGGTCATCGCTGATTTTCTTCGGCTCTTTGAATTCGATCGCCGCGGCTAAACACCCAACAATGTGTTCCGCTTCGGTGCCGGCCTCAAGAGCTTTGAGAAGGAGATCGATTTCGTCTTCGGCGTTCTGGTGATAATAACGAACCTCGAAGCGCATCCAAGATTCTGGGATGACGTCGATGCCTTTTGCGTTTTGCTCCGCTTTCTTATCGTAAATGCAGAGTTGCGAGGTCTGACGCCCACCGAAAATGGCACAATATCCGGAAAGTTTCGAGTCGATGACCGTCGGGATCCCTGGAAGTTTGGCTTTCAGGTTTTCCGCGATATCATCCTCAGGAAGCGAATTCGCGTCCGTGATTTCAAGATGCCGCATTAACGTGGTGTATTCACGCTTTTTGACTTTTTCGGAGATATCGGCAGCGGTAATCGTTCCGCTCATATCATCCGTAGGAAGGTCAACACGAGTGCAATGCCCATCCATAATAAGACATTGCTTTATAAACGAGGCCCAAGCCTCGCGGAGAATATCATCCCGGGAACGCGTAGTCCCCTGGAAAACCATGGCGGTATAGACCCGATCTTCAAAGTCACGGCAGCCGGATCCTTTTAATTCAAGAAGCGTGGTGGCTTGACCATCCTTCGTGTTGGTGATGGTGCCGCCATACATAATGGACGTCCCGATCGCCAAGAGCTTTGATTTCATATAACCGTTCTTACCCGGTTCTTCGTGGGCCGCAGAAACGTCCACTTTAAGAAGCTCCAAAAGCTTCCCGAAAAACGCAATATCCTTGTCAAATCCCTCATCAAACCGGAATTTGAGGTAGTCGATACACGTATTGAAGCATGGCTTCCTATGGGGGGTGTTACTAGACCCCCCAGCTTCGCCTTCCTTCAGAAGAGCAGCAGCGCCGGTGGCATCCTGAGGACCATTCATCGATTGTCACCTCCGCGCCGGGACGAGGAACGGTCCGCG
>MVZL01000290.1 GCA_002068375.1 Tenericutes bacterium ADurb.BinA155 | reverse complement strand
AAGAAGCGTCCGAAGAGGTCCAAGCCGATAGCTATGAGCTGATTTTGAAGACCCTCCGGGGGGCTGGCTATACCCGCTACGAAGTCTCGAACTTTGCTCGAAATCATCAGGAATCACGCCATAATCTCGTCTATTGGCATGATGAGCGTTACTATGGATGCGGGCTCGGAGCCTCTGGCTATATTGGCGATAAACGCTACACCAATACCCGAAGCCTTCCTCATTATCTAAAAGGGGATCGGATCGAGAGCGAAGAGGCGGTGACCCCGTCAAGCGACCTCGGCTATTTCTTCCTCACGAATCTTCGGCTCGAAGAAGGTTTTAGCCTTCAAAGCTTTGAAGCCCGGTTTGGCTTTTCCTTCTTTTCAAAATACCAAAAATCCTTTGACCGGCTTGCAAAAGAAGGCCTTCTTTTATCAAAAGAAGGTAGAATAAAAGCGACCGATCACGGCATAATGGTATTGGATGAGATTTTAAGGAACCTCGATTAACATGAACATCGCCCGTTTCGATAAACGCATCTTCGGCTGGCTGATCGATGAGATCCTGCCGCTTTTAGGCGGAGGGACCCTCCTTTATTTCCTTTGGAACTATTGGGGGACCGGCATGTCCTTATTCCTCATCATTTTCCTTAGCGTCCTTGGGGACTATTTCCTTTATATCCTTATTAATGCCATCACGATGAGCTCCACTCGGGGCGCCACGATTGGGATGGCGATCTTCGGAATCAAGACGGTCCATCCGGAAGGCGACAAACTCAAGATGGGCGAATGCTGGTTGAAGTGCCTACTGACCGGAGTGATCGCGATGGACCTCATCAATGCGATTTTCATGCTGGCGGTCCATACCGAACGTTCCGCGTTCGATCGGATGACCAATACCTTGGTCGTTGACCGCCGGAGCTTAAACGCCTGAGGTGGAACGAAGGGCGGAAAGGGCTCCGCAAAGGAGTCTTTTTTTCTGAAACAAGCAAAAAAAGAAATGCGGTTGGGCCTAATCTTTTTAAAATTCTGGCACTGGACCCTTGACAGTGCTAACCCCCTGCCTATAATGATGCTAGCACTCGAAGTTAGAGAGCGCTAAAAAGCGAGGAAAGCCATGACACGGGAAGAACAGATCCTCAAACTGATCGTCGAATACTTCATTAAGACGGCGGAACCCGTCGGAAGCCAA
>MVZL01000289.1 GCA_002068375.1 Tenericutes bacterium ADurb.BinA155 | reverse complement strand
CCGCCGCATTACCCTAAAACATCGGCTGGTCTATGAAGTGGTAGATTCTCTTCATGAAGTTCATGTTCTCAGGATGTGGACTCACTACGGCGAGTAAGGATTTTCTTCCACGATTAAATAATCGTGGCACAATAGTTCTACATGAATACCCTTGGCATCGTTCTTCTCTCCGTTTGCGGTGGTCTTTTGCTGATTCTGATTGGCTTATGCATCGGAATCGGCGGTTACTTTTTTAAGTCCTCCTTCGGTCACAAAGATTTCTTCTATGACCCTGCGGTTGGCGAAGGTACGGTCAAACTGATTCACGAAGACGATTGGATCGAAGCCCAGAAATGGGAAGAAGTCTCCGTCACTTCCTTCGATCACCTGAAACTTGTTGGAGAATATCTGCCGGCGAAGATCGGGACTCATCGCCTCATCATCTTCTGCCATGGTTATCGGAGCTGCGCTTTCCATGACTGGAGCAGCCTGATGCATAAATTCCACGATCATGGCTATAACGTCTTAGGGATCGATGAACGGGCCCACCTTAAAAGCGAAGGCAAGTTCTTTTCGATGGGGGACCGGGAACGGCACGATATCCATTCTTGGGTCGACCTTATGGTGAAACGGGATCCCGATGCCAAGATCATTTTGATGGGCCGGAGCATGGGGGCCCACATCGTCATGATGGCGATGGGGGAGCCTTTCCCCGATAACGTGAAGGGCTTTATCGAAGATGCCGGTTACCAGAACTTAAAAGGTCAGCTTCTTTTCACCGCCAAAGACTTGATGCACCTTCATGGCGCTTCGTTCTTAGTTTGGGCCGGTTTAGCCTTTGGCCGGATTTTCCATCGTCTTCACCTTAATACCGATACGACGAAGCCTCTATCGACCTGCGATATCCCCGGTTGCTTCATCCATGGCGAATCGGATGATTTCGTTCCTTGCAGCAACTTGGTTCCGAACTATAACGCCCTCAAGTGCCCCGACAAAGAGATGTACAGTTTCCCCGGCGCTTTCCACGTTTCGAGCGAATGGAGCGATCAAAAACGCTTTGATTCCATTGTCTTTAACTTTGCCGACCGTCACACCCAATGAAACAAGAAGAGATCGACGCGGTCCAAATCAAGGACTATAAATATGGCTTAATCGCCGGCTGGAGTTGCTTTGGGGTCTTGTTAGCCGGGGCGGG
>MVZL01000288.1 GCA_002068375.1 Tenericutes bacterium ADurb.BinA155 | reverse complement strand
CCGCCGAAACCCCTGACCTTGAATCTATGGATCGAGCTGATTCGCTCGCCATCTGGACGGGATACAAGGAACGATTCGAGAGCCTGAAAGCCTCTGCGGATTCCGCCCTTGCGCTTGATCCTGAAAACGCCGCCAGTTGCAAGATGGCTCGTGTGGCCCGCCTTGAGCTTCGCGGAGTCCGCATTGAGATCGAAAAGAAGCGAAAGGAACTTGGAGACAATTACCTCCGCAAGACTCAGGCAATCAACGCCGCCGCGAAGGAGTTGAAGGAGCTTATTGAGCCTTACGAGGCAAAGCTTTTGGAGATCGAAGAACACGCCGAGCGCGTTGAGTCCGAGCGTAAGCGCGTTCTTACCCAAGAGCGCACTGCTGCCCTGGTCGCCGTGAATGGCAGCCTGACCGGCTTAAATCTTGGCGATTTGCCAGAGGAACAATGGGCTGAAATGCTGGCCGGTGCAAAGCTTGTCCATGAGGCGAAGCTTGCAGAGGCCGCGAAGATCGAAGCCGAGCGCATCGCCAAAGAAAAGGCCGATGCCGAAGAACGCGAGCGAATCCGCATAGAAAACGAAAAGCTGAAATCCGAAGCCGAAGCCCGCGAAAAGCAGTTGGCCGAGGAACGCGCCGAAGCCGAGCGCAAGGCCAAGGAAGCCGCCGAGAAAGCCCGCAAAGAACGCGAGGCCATCGAAGCCAAGGCGAAGGCTGAACGTGAAGAAGCTGAAAAGAAAGCTGCCGCCGAACGTGCCGAGATCGAAGCCAAAGCAAGGGCCGAAAGGGAGGCAGCAGAAGCGAAGGCCAAAGCCGAACGCGAAGCCCGCGAAAAGCTGGAAGCTGAGAAAAAGGCCCGCGAGGAAGCCGAGGCAAAGGCTCAAGCTGAACGCGAAAAAGCAGCCCGCAAAGCTGCCGCCGCTCCTGACGCTGAGAAAATCAAGTCCTTCGCCGAAACCGTTCGCGCCTTGAAGCTGCCAGGATTCTCCACCGAAGCCGGAAAACTCACCGCCGCCGAAGTCGCCGCAAAGGTCGAATCGTTCGCAAAGTGGATCGAAACCAAAGCCGAAGAACTGTCCAAATGATCCGCGACATCTTCAACCCTGACTCTCTTCCTTCGCCTTTTTCTAATTCTCGCCATGTCTGACTCTATTATCGAAATCAAACCCGTTAAACGCGGTTCCGCTAAAC
>MVZL01000287.1 GCA_002068375.1 Tenericutes bacterium ADurb.BinA155 | reverse complement strand
GCCTCGGCTTTCGGCGCTTCAGGTTTTGCTTCGGCCTTCGGGGCTTCGGCAACGACTTTCTTTTGTTCTTCCATGTTTTTCTCCCTTAGAACTGGAGCCCGGCTTTGCGGGCGGCATCGGCTAACGCGGCGACACGGCCGTGATAGAGATAGCCATTGCGATCGAAGCAGACGGCCTTGATCCCTTTGGCGATGGCCTTTTTCGCAAGGTCTTCACCGACTTTGGCGGCTCCTTCGCAGTTGCCACCATCTTTAAGCTTTAGCATGACCGAGGAGGAGGAAGCTAAGGTGACGCCTTTCGCGTCATCGATCAGCTGGGCCTCGATGTTCTTGTTGGAGCGGAAGACGCATAAGCGCGGTTTGTCACTCGTGCCGGAGATCTTTTCGCGAACCCGTAAGTGTTTACGCTGACGGACCGCGGTTCTCGATGTTTTTTCAATCATGGTTCCCTACTCCTTTACTTCTTGGCAGTCGCAGCGGCGCGCTTGCCTTCCTTGCGGATGATGTACTCACCCTTATACTTGATGCCTTTTCCGCCATAAGGTTCCGGACGCTTGGTGTCGTGGATGAGGGCCGAAGTCTGGCCGACGGCTTGCTTATCGCTGCCTTCGACGACGATGTGGGTCTCATCAGGGCAGCTGATCTTCACGCCCTTAAGCGGTTCGATCACGACTTCGTGGCTGAAGCCAACGGAGAGGACGATCGCGGTTCCGCGCATCGCTGCGCGATAACCGATGCCGCTGATCTCGAGTTCTTTCTTGAAGCCCGTGCTCACGCCTTTAACGGCGTTAGCGAGGTTCGCCCGCGCGGTGCCATGGTTTTCCAGATCGATCTGGTCATCGCCATTGCGCTTGCAAGTGATTTTGCCGTCTTTCACCTCGACGCTCACGTCTCCCGAGAAGGAAACGTTTAATTCGCCTTTGGGACCTTTAACGGCCACACTGTTGCCGTTGACCGTTGCGGTCACGCCAGCAGGGAGGACGACGGGTTTAAATCCGATTCGTGCCATAAATTGTTATTTTCTCCTAATGATTACCAGACGTAGCAGAGAACTTCTCCGCCCACGTTCTGTTTGCGGGCATCGGCGTCGGTGAGGATTCCTTTCGGAGTCGAGACGATCGCAATGCCTAAGCCGCGGAGGACCCGCGGGAGCTTATCGGCTTCGCAATAGACGCGAAGGCCCGGTTTG
>MVZL01000286.1 GCA_002068375.1 Tenericutes bacterium ADurb.BinA155 | reverse complement strand
TCGAATTTGAGGCAGCTATCGGGCGCCCCGACGAGGACAAGGAAGTCGCTGATCTGGTCGCTCCGCTTAATATAAACGATGGATTGGTTACGGCGCCGAGCGACTTTCGAAGCGAATTGATGGGCTTGGACTTTATTGAGGATATGGCTGAACCATTTGGCGTAATTCTCGTCCGATAAGGCCACCTCAAGATGATAGTTGCTGCTCCGGGGGTCATTGACCGAACCCGCCGCTAAAAAGCCCCCGGCCAAGTAGGCGGCGGTCAGTTCGTCATTCGCGACCGCGTTATGGGGGATTTTGCCTTCGAGGAAGTCGACTTCTAAGTCGCTCAGAATATCGGAAGGCTCCTCGACGATCACGTGATACTTGACCCGCTTATGGAATCCGATTCCCCGGGTATAGGCGAAGCGGAGCGGCACCCCATAGAGCCCATGGATAAAAGAATATAAGGTTTTAGCGATCTGGGCGTTCTCGCTCGAAAGCTCGAGCGATTCTTTCCCACCCGAGAGAAGGATATGACCGTTGATCTTGAGATAAGAGGATAAGAGACTCCGCTTCAGCTCATCGCTCCAGGGCTGCCGCGTGATCTCTTCTTTCGCTTCTTGGGCGAACGAGATGGTGGAGACTTCCATGATTATTTACTGGTGTAACGCGGAAGTTCGCGATGGTTGATGCTGCAAAGATAGGTTTTCTTGTAACGCTGATAGAGTTTCTCGGCGAAATAGACTGAGCGGTGCTGCCCCCCGCTGCAGCCGATATCGACGAAGACGAAACTCCGGCCTTCTTTTTGGAGCCGGGGCAGATAGAAATCAAGGTAATCGCACATTTTTTGGAAGAGTTCGGGGCATTCCGGCTGGGCATCGAGGAAATCGATGACCGGTTGATCGAGCCCGGTCAACGTCTTTAAGCCTTTGACCCAGAAAGGATTGGGGACGATCCGGGTGTCGAGAACGATTTCGGCGTCCTGGGGGATCCCGTATTTGTAGCCAAAGGAGGCGAAGATCACCGCCATCCGAGTTCCCGACTCGCTATCGAGGGCGCTGAAGACGGTCTTGCGGAGATCGCTCGATTGGAGCCCGGTCGTATCGATATAAAGGTCCGCGAGGGGGCGGACCCGCTCCATCGTTTTCTTATCGTGGGCAATCGCTTGTTCGAGGGTGAGGCCCGAAGCTTCTAAAGGATGAATATGGCGG
>MVZL01000285.1 GCA_002068375.1 Tenericutes bacterium ADurb.BinA155 | reverse complement strand
TACCAGCCTAACGGCTCGAAATTTGCAATCGAGGAGAGGTCGATGTCGTTCCCTAAGATATAGGTTCCTTGTAAGGAAGTGGAATCGGTATTGATCGCCTGGAATTCGTCCGCGGTCGTGATGACCTTGGTGCAGACCAAAGCCGCGATTTTGACCGTGCTCGAAGCGACGACCGAGATGCTCTTTTCCCCAATGGCGAGCTGGCTAAGGAAGCCCCCGCCCAAGGTTAAGACGCCATCGGCGTAGCTATATTGCCCCGCCTCGGCCTTAATCCGGCCGCAGGTGATCGCGGAGATGCTGCCCGAAATATCGACTTTGACCGAGACCGAATCGCTGGCTCCTTGCTGGAAATAGATTTTGCCGTCTTTAAAGACGTTAGCGGCGGGAGCGATGCTGCCAGACGAAGTGACCGCACCAGAAGTGGCACCCGAAGTCACCGCGGAACTCTTGTTGTTATTTCCGCAGGATGCGAGCAGGCCGGCCGCGAGCAATAATGCCGCGATCGGAAGTAATTTTTTGTTCTTCATTTTTGAAGTTTCCTTTCCCTGATCGGAAGGCCCCCTCAGGATCGAGGGAGCCCTCCGCTAGGATCAAATTCGGATCGAAACGGCTCAGGCCGCGACTTCGACTAAGCTGAAATCAAGGATCTCGAGCTTGTTGGTGCTCGAATTGAGTTTGCCTAATTCGAAGGTGACTTCGGTGTTGGCCGAGAAGGCACCGCCGCTGAATGGAAGTTCAACGGTTTCGTAAGTGCTGAGGACGCTGAGGGTAACCGCAACGCCAACGGTCGCATAACCGTTGTTGATATCGCAGATCTTCACATCGCCGCCCGCGTTGTTAACGCGATAGGAGAAGGTGATCTTGTAGTTCTTGCCCGCTTCGCCAACCGGGATCGGTAAGAAGTTGATTTGGTTATCCCAGACATTGTTGCCGGTGGCTCCAGCGAAGCCATCGAAGACTTCGGCGTTATCGGTTCCACGGCTGATCGTCATCGGATTGAAGCCGCCGGTCGAATAGACGGCACTATGCTGAGTGACGAATTTGCCATAGAGCGTGAGGTCAGCGGTAACGGCGGTGCTGAGATCATAGGCTTTGGTTAACGCGGCATCGGTGTACCAGCCAAGGACGGTGTTGCCGAAGGGGTAAACGAGAGTGCTCGGAACCGCAACAGCTTGTCCCGAGACCACACTGGCGG
>MVZL01000284.1 GCA_002068375.1 Tenericutes bacterium ADurb.BinA155 | reverse complement strand
TGGGCTTAGCTTTAAAGAACAAGCTTTCCGCCAACTTGCGGAAGCGGCTCCAAAAGGCCGTCTACCAAAAAGAGTACGCTCCGTGGCATTACGAGAATGATGGGAAACTCTACGAAAAAGAGATTGCCGCCCTCCACCTTTTCCGGAAGTGGGACCTCTATCGGAGCCAAAACGAAATCGATGGGACTTCCCAAGGGGTTTCTTTTCGCGGATTCGACCTCTTGCTCAATCACTATTTCGCGACCAGCAGCGGGACCCGTGATGCCTCCTTCACCTATACGATGTACCGGGTCTATGTTTTCCCCCTTAAAAATCCCCAAGCGGGGGAACTCCGAATCACTTTGAAACCCTTCCGTTTCTTAGCCAAGCCCACCCTTCGCCCTCTCCAAAGCGAGTACATCGCCTTCAACCAAGCCTTCGAAGTCACAGCCACCTCGCCGGAGCCCGCCTTTTATTTATTGACCCCAGATACGATGGAGCGTTTGATTGATTTGGAGAATGCTTATTCGGGAAAATTAGCGTTTGCCTGCGATGGGACTTCGCTTTGGGTTTTCTTCCCTTTAGCCACAAAGAAGGACCCCGTGTCGTTCTTTTCGTCGCTCGATGAAGCAAAGCTTCAAGAGGAAGTCCGTTATCTTGAACTCCCCGGGGCCGCCCTCACCGCCTTTGGCCTCCATCATTTTCGTTAACGCCAAAACCGTCCTTCCCCTTGCTTGTTATTGTGTTTCCCGGCCTCCCTCTATAAAATAGAGGGCGTAATTAGGGCCTTTATTTTTTTTGGGCCCATGGAGGTTTCTATGGCGATTAAGCCGGAAGTCAGAAAGGGCGTCGAAGCGATCTGCGCTGAATACAGCAAAGAACCGAGCCCGCTCATGATGATTTTGTCGAAGATTCAGAAAGAGTACGGGTACATCCCGCTCGAAGTCCAAGAGATCGTTTCGGCCAAGACGGGCATCCCCGTCGCCGAGATCTATGGCGTCGTGACGTTCTACAGCTTCTTCTCGCTGGAACCGAAAGGCAAATACGTTTTAGGCATTTGCTTAGGAACCGCCTGCTACGTGAAGAGCAGCCAACAGATTCTCGATAAGTTCGAGCAGCTGCTTGGCATCAAAGCCGGCCAAACCACTCCGGATGGCTTATTCACCATCGAAGCGATCCGCTGCATGGGCGCGTGCGCTCTTGCTCCGGCGATGTCGGTCAATGGC
>MVZL01000283.1 GCA_002068375.1 Tenericutes bacterium ADurb.BinA155 | reverse complement strand
CCGAAGAGAAGAAGGAAGGCGTCAAAGAGAAGCCAGCCGATCTCGGTTACGTTTCGCTCCGTCACGTCGACAAGGTCTACGACAATAATGTCCAGGCCGTCTACGATTTCACCCTCGATATCAAAAAGCACGAATTCATCGTCTTTGTCGGCCCGTCGGGCTGTGGCAAATCCACGACGCTCCGCATGATCGCCGGACTTGAAGACATCACCAATGGTGAGCTTTACATCGATGGCGAATATTCGAACGATCGCTCGCCGAAGGATCGCGATATCGCGATGGTCTTCCAGAGCTACGCCCTCTATCCGCATATGACCGTCTATAACAATATGGCCTTTGGCTTAAAGATCCGTCATCTTCCGAAAGAAGAGATCGATCGCCGGGTCCATGAAGCCGCCAAGATCCTTCAGATCGAAGAATACCTCGACCGCAAACCGAAGGCCCTCTCCGGTGGCCAGCGTCAACGGGTCGCCCTCGGCCGCGCCATCGTCCGCAATGCGAAGGTCTTCCTCATGGATGAACCGCTCTCTAACCTCGACGCTAAACTCCGGGTTCAGATGCGCAGCGAAATCATCAAACTCCACGAAGCCCTCGATGCGACCACGATTTACGTCACCCACGACCAGACCGAAGCCATGACCATGGCGAGCCGGATCGTCGTCATGAAGCTCGGCCGGATCCAGCAAATCGGCTCCCCGATCGAGATCTACAACAAACCGAACAACCTCTTCGTCGCTGGCTTCATCGGTTCGCCTTCCATGAACTTCCTTGATGCCCAGTACGATAAAGGCACGATCACCCTCAATAGTGGGGTCAAGATCAAACTCGCGAAAGCCTTCACCGATGCTCACGATGCCTTCTATGCCGATAAGGTGAAGTCCGAGAACGCCGAATTAAAAGCCCTGAACGATAAGCTCGCGGCCATTAAAGGCGGCGATGAAGAGCTCAGCAAACAAGTCGAGGCCTTAAAAGCCCAGCTCGCCAAAGACGAAGCGGCGACCAAAGCCCCGCACAAAGTCGTCTATGGTATCCGCCCCGAAGATATCCACGAAGTCGGCTTAGGCGATAAAGGCTTAGGCGATCCCTACGATGTCAAAGTCGCGGTGGCCGAACTCCTTGGCCACGAATACTACGTCCACAGCGATTTCAGCGGCATCGACCTCGTCGCGAAGATCCCGCTCACCCACGAGATCAAGATCGGCGAT
>MVZL01000282.1 GCA_002068375.1 Tenericutes bacterium ADurb.BinA155 | reverse complement strand
TCAAGAAAAAAGTCTTCGACCTCTGCTGGGACCGGCTTCCCCGTTAGGCTAAAAGGCTATACAAAACGCTCGTTGTTCCTTAGAATAAGGAACGATGAACGTTTTTCGTAAACACCCTTTCGTCACTTCCTTAAGCGCCTTAGCCGCGGCTTATTTCACGTTTATCTTCATCGTTTTCCTGTGCCACCCCTATCTCCCGGATCCGGGGGTAAGGACCAATGGCTACGATCCGGCGAAATTAAAACTCTTGAGCCAAGCGGATAATGGGACTTCCCTAAACGAAAACTGGACCCTCACCAAGACGGGGACTTACCAAAATGAGGCGATCGTCCTTAAGAACCTCGATGCGGTCCTCTCGCCCTTTTCGGAGGATAAAGGCACCAAATACCTCGCCTTCTCTTGTAGCGAAAAAGTCGATCCTTCCTCGCTTATGATCAAAGGGTATGGCGAAACTTACGCTGCCATCATCGAATCCAAATCCGCCCATTATTTAGGCGAAAAAGATGGCTACCGCTACGAAATGCTTTTTTACTACGATCGGCCCGACATAAAGGCGGTCAGTTTGCAGTATAATGGTTCCAGTCCGGCTAATATCTATATTAGCCAGCTTTGTTTCTACTCGCTGCTTGAAGGATGAAAAGATCATGATGACGTTGCATCCAGATCGTTATGTCGCGGCCGTCTTCCTCGAAGGACGGAACGTTTTGGTTTGCCGGGAGTTAGCGAGCGATGGCTTCCCGCGCTCGGGCTTTCATTTTCCCGGGGGCCAAGTGAAGGACGATGCCCACTTAAAGGAAGACTTAAAGGCCGTGATCGCCAAGAAATACGGGGCGAATCTCCGGATCCTTTCCCCGATGACGCCGATCCAAGGCTATAGCGTCGATGGGACCCTCACGATTCTTTATCCCTTCGTTTGCGAGAAGCTCTCCGCCTTCCAATTCCCCCAAAAGCAGTTCGATTATCGTTATCTTCTCCTCAGCGATATCGCCGATCTTTATCTCGACCACCTCGATAAGGTCCTCGCCGAGAAAGTCGCCCTCTATTACCCGCTCCTCATGAACACGTTACTTCCCTATGATCGGAGTGCCCACGATCAGCAGGAACTCGGGGTCTACCTCGATTCCCTCATCTACTTCAAGGGCCGTCTCCCCGCGAGCGAAATCTCGGATTATTCCGCGCTGGCCCGGACCCAAATCGATATGGCGG
>MVZL01000281.1 GCA_002068375.1 Tenericutes bacterium ADurb.BinA155 | reverse complement strand
TTAGTGAGACGGTAGCATTCGCTAAAGGCCCCGCTTTCGATGGTCGTGAGGCAATCGCCAAACGGGAAGCTCTTCAAATCGTAGCATTGATAGAAAGCGTTTTTGCCAATGCTGAGGAGCGGAGCGGATCCACTGACCGTGACGAGTTCTTCATCGCCCTCGAAAGCAGACTCGCCGATGCTGGTGAGGCCGGAAGGCAAGGTGATGGCCGTCAATTTGGTGCAGGCGTGGAAAGTGTCTTTTTCAATGCTTTTGATCGAACCCGAGAGATCAGCTGAAACTATGCCACTACACCCCCAAAAAGCCCCTGCGCCTAGACTCGTCAAAGTCTTCGGAAGAGTGAGTGAAGTGAAACCATCACAATAAGCAAAGGCTTTAACGCCAAGACTCTTTAACTGGGATGGAAGCGCGGTAAAGCTCAGCTTGTAGCAAGAGCTGAAGGCGGAGGCTCCGATCGAGCGAACCGTATCCGGAAGGTTGTTAACGGCCCCCAAGACCTCGCAAGAGTTGAAAGCGTTGGCTCCAATGGAGAGGAGGCCATTAGGGAAGCTGACGCTTGCTAATTTCTTACATCCGGTAAAAGCGCCATCTCCGATCCGCGTAAGCTTGGAAGATAACGTCAGCGAAGCGAGGTCATAAGAATTCTTGAGAGCATTGCGCCCAATCGAAGTCACGTTATCGGGAAGGGTAATGCTGGTAAGAAGGGAGTTTAAGAAGGCCTCGTGGTCAATCACTTCAAGCGAAGCCGGGAACGTCACGGCCGTATAAGGCATATAAGCGCAAGCGCGCGGCCCGATTCTTTTGACCGTCAAAGGGAGGGTGCGGCTCGTCGGGAGCTCCGTTAAACCGCTCGCCAAGATATAGTCGAGCAAAAGCTGGGTCCCATCATAGTTCAAAAGGAAGTTGTCCTTGAAAGAGAAGGAGCGATTGGCTGAATCGACCGAAAGCTGAGTCTTGCTCCCATAAAGCGCGTGGTAGCCTAAATAAGAAACGGAGGCGGGGATCACCGTCGCCGTGAGAGCGCCATAGCCAAACGCCTCATCTTCGATCTCCTCGAGTTTGGAACAGGCGGCAAAGTCAAAAGACGTGAGACGCAGGCAACCATAGAAGGCCTTGGTCATGATGCTCGAAAGAGCGGAGTCGGCCGGAATGTTAACGCTCGATAAAGCGACATCGCTTCCAAAAGCGCCCACTCCAATCGTCACTAAGGAAGAA
>MVZL01000280.1 GCA_002068375.1 Tenericutes bacterium ADurb.BinA155 | reverse complement strand
GCCCCCGCCGCTTCGGCGATTTTGGCGGTTTGATCTTTGCAGTTATCCGCGCACACATAAATATCGTAGAGTTCATGGGGATAATTCTGCTCGCTTAGGAGAGCCTTCACGGTCGAACCAATCACCGCTTCTTCGTTGCAAGCCGGGATGATGATCGCGATTTTATGAAGGGTGGGGCTCACCTTAAAATGCTTAATCGGAAGCCAAGAAAAAAAGATATAAATAACTTGGAAAAAGAACCCTAAAGTACAAAGACAAATCGCCCCGTAGTTGATGTAATAGCAAATGGTATAAAAAAGATCGAGGCCATTCATGTTGTTTTAATTATAAGGACAAGGCTTAGAAAAAGGAATAAGAACCCAAGCGAGAAATAAAGTTTACAATAAGGGTCTTATGCTAAAGAAGTCCCCCTCGAAAAAGCTCGCCTGGCTCGTCCTTTTTGTTGGACTCGGCGCCCTTGTTTACGTGAGCGCCCTCACTTTCTTCATCTACACGGGGACGTATTATTTGGCTAGCGATAGCGCGATCGCTTTAGCAAGCGATGAAGATGGTGCAGGAAATATCCGCTTTTTCCCGAAGGTAGCGGCCAGCACCGGCATCATTTTCTATCCGGGGGCCAAAGTCGATGAGCGGGCCTACGCCCCCTTATCTTCCAAACTCGCGGAGGCAGGCTTCTATGTTGTAATCGCGCGGATGCCCTTCCATCTTGCGGTCTTCCAAAGCGATGCCGCGGCGACGATCAAAGCGCAAAATCCGACGATCTCCTCTTGGTATCTCTGCGGCCATAGTTTAGGGGGCGCGATGGCGGCCTCTTATCTCAGCGATGAGCAAAAGAACTACACGGGCCTCATCCTTTTGGCCTCCTACTCCACCGCCGATCTAAGCCAATCCGCCTTACGGACCCTCACGATTTATGGTTCGGAGGATCACGTTTTGAACCAAAGCAAATACCAAAACTGCAAGAAGAATCTTCCGGCAAGCAATCTCGAAGTGAAAATCGCCGGTGGGAACCATGGCCAATTCGGCGATTATGGGATCCAGCAAGGCGACGGAACCGCAACGATTTCGCGGGAAGAACAACAAGAAGAAACCGTGAAGGCAATCGTGGCGGTTTGCGCTTAAAGCCGAAAACGCTTTTTACCCCGGAATTCTCTTGACGAACCCCGGTATACTTCGTATACTCTTACTCGCGTAAATAAGGCAGCATGCCCCTACGCTCCC
>MVZL01000279.1 GCA_002068375.1 Tenericutes bacterium ADurb.BinA155 | reverse complement strand
GAGACCAATGAGAAGATCGGCCCCGCCGAAGACCATGCCCCCGATCGCATTATCGAAGGAGTAGTCGACCCCGGGGTTCGTGAAGGCTAGGATGGCGATTTGAGCGAGGACGATCGCCGAAAGTCCATTGGAAAGGCTGCCGCATTTCAGCCCAATCATGACGAGATTGTTCCGCTTCCGTTCCTTGACGAGGCTGAGGATGGCCCAAATCAAGTCGGCGAAGGCGAAGGCGGCGATGGCGAGGCCTTCGTAGATGTTGTAGGAATCGACTTTCGGGAAAAAGAAAAGCCGGGCCATGTAGGCGAGATAACAAACCGCGCCGAAGCTGACGGTGAGGGACATGAGGCCGAAAGCCTTCCGCTCATCGAGCGAGGTTTTGCCATCGAGCCGAAGATAAGCGATGAGTTTGGTCATTAAACTGAGGAAGGTCACCAAGGCCGAAACGCCAAGGAAACCCGAGGAAGTGAAGATGGCGAGAACGACCTTTCCGATGAAAGTCGCCCCGTTGACGCTCATGGAAAGGACGAGCGAAATCTTCGCCTTCCGCTCTGGAGGGATCGTTTGAAGGGGATTAGTTCTTTTCATAACGGAGGAAACGGAGGAATTCCTGAGTGAGGTTTTCCGGAGTTTCCTTAGCTCCGGCCGAAAGATAATAAACCTCGAGGTTATAGACCGCGCCTGCATAAAGATAAGCGGTGGCCTTATCGCCCCGTTCGTGGTCGGCGAAGTCTTTCTCGATCCCCGCGTTAAGGGCTTCCGAAAGATAATGGATGAGGCCTTGATGATAAAGGGCGAGAAGCTTGTCCTTTTCTTTGCTTAATTTCTCAAAGCAAAAGAAAACGAATTCTTTCGGATCGCTATAGGGGTTCACCGGGGAGTGGGTGCTCAGAAATTCGAGCTCGCTCCGCTCAAAGTAAGCCCGGATGATCTCTTCTTTGTTTTGAAAAACGCGATAGAACGTCGCGCGGGAAACCCCGGCCTTCTTGCTGATCTTGGTGACATCGATCGCGTAATAGTCGTGCTCCTGGAGAAGAACGAAGAACGCATCGATGATGTAATCCTTGGAGTGGGTTTCCATTTTTTCTTTGAGACGAAAGGGGTCTTTCTGTCACAAATAGGATGACACAAGACCCCCGACTGTTTCAAAGAAAAGCCATGCTCTTCCGCGAAATTGAAACAGGGGCTAGCCTAGTGTCGCGTTCAGAAAAAGGAGGAACGTTATC
>MVZL01000278.1 GCA_002068375.1 Tenericutes bacterium ADurb.BinA155 | reverse complement strand
CACTCCGCCATAATCGAGGCCGATGATACCTAATAAGGTAAGGAAAAAGCCCATCATGATCGATAAGCCAAGAAGCGGTTGCCCTGGTTTACGATGCCGATACCCCCGGAGGATGAAGTAAGCCCCTAAGATGATCGGCCCGAGGATGCCTAAGGTGTTAAAAGGTCCCGGGACAAAAATAAAGATGAGGATATTTATGAGCCAGCCTCCTAAAATCCAAGGGAGATTCTTCTTGGTCAACCGGAAATAATGGCCCCCGAAAAAGAAGGGGGTAAAAGCATAGAAGACCAAAGGAATCACAAGAATCATGCCAATCCCATTAATGAGAGCCGCCGGCGCGAACCAATTTCCAAATAAGGGAACCCAGGGGAAATCGCCACTTGCAAAATAGACCCCTAAGAACGAAAGACTCAGCATCAAGAAAGGCCAACGCTCCTTGCGGTCAGGGCCAGTGAAGAAGAAGGTTAAGGCGATGCCAAATAGGGCAAGGACGCCTCCGAGGCCAATCCCGGCAATGAAGACCGTATAGGTTCCGGACAAAGGCCCGGCATCCCCGCCAATCCAAATATATTTATTCGCTCCTTGGCAGCCTCGATATCCGAATTCAATGATCACATCGAGACTACTTCCTTTCATGGAATAGGAGGGGTAATGGTAGTCCTGATTTTCACTAAGGGTGAGAACCGTTTTACTGAGTTGGCCCGATTTGGTGAGAAGCGTGTAGTCGGAATCCCCCTCCTTAACGTAGATATCAAAGGCGGTTAACTGGTCGTAGCAAAAGAAAGTGAGCGCCTGTTTCGGCTTCAGTCCAGTGAAGGTCAAACCATAAGAACCATAGCTATTGAGATCATAGCCTTGGAGGTACCAATACCCTGGGAAATCCAAATAGGCATCGGGATTGGAGTCGTCATTTTCTTGGCCAGCCCAACGGTTGCGGTAGAAACGGGCTTGGCCTTTAATAGCGGGTCGGACGTTATCGCGGAAATCTACTTGTGAGCAATCCACCACACCTTTGACCGCTTCGGGATAGCTATAAATGGACTGGTAGTAATGGTCAAAGACCAGATTGCTCACGACGAAAATCACAAAATAAAGGCTATAAAGAATAAGGAAGAGGGCACCTTTACGGCCCAAGGTTTTGGGTTTACTCATGGGCGACCTCCTTCGGCAAAACTGGACTCGGGCCAGGAATGAAGATCCGAACTTCGGTATTGTGGCTGGGCCGGG
>MVZL01000277.1 GCA_002068375.1 Tenericutes bacterium ADurb.BinA155 | reverse complement strand
CACCGTGCAAGCGGTCTACCCGAAGCTCAACAAAGTCGTGGTCGAAGGCATCAATGTTCACAAGAAGCACAAGAAGCCGACCCAACAGACTCCGGAAGGATCCGTCGTTGACATCTACGTGCCCTTCGACGCTAGTAAAGTCGCTCTGATCGACCCGAAGACCAAAAAGGCCACCCGGATCCACATGGGCGAAGTGAAAGGCAAAAAAGTCCGGCTGGCCAAATCTGGCGAGTCGCTCGATAAGTAAGGAGGTAACCGAATATGGCAGAAGAAAAGAAGACTGAAGCCGTGAAGGCTGCCCCGAAAGCGGAGAAAGCGGCGAAAGCCGTGAAACCCGCCGAAGCGAAAGCCGCTGAAAAGCCGGCCGCTCCGAAAGCCGAGAAGGCTGCTCCGAAGGCTAAGGCTGAGAAAGCCGAAGTCAAAGAAGAGAAATACGAAAACCGTCTCGTGAAGAAATACCGGAGCGAAATCGTCCCGGCCTTAGTCAAAGAATTTGGCTATAGCTCGGTCATGCAGGCTCCGCGCTTAGAGAAAATCGTCATCAATATGGGTGTCGGCGAAGCCGCCATCAATAGCAAAGCGCTTGAAGATTCGATCGATCAACTCGCCACGATCTCCGGCCAACACCCGGTGACCACCAAGGCGAAGAAATCCATCGCGAACTTCAAGGTCCGTCAAGGCCAGGGCATCGGCTGCAAAGTCACGCTCCGCGGTCTCCGGATGTATGAATTCTTCGATAAGCTCGTTTCGATCTCGCTCCCGCGCGTCCGCGACTTCCGCGGCGTCAGCAAGAACGCGTTCGATGGCCACGGCAATTACACCCTCGGGGTCAAAGATCAATTGATCTTCCCGGAGATCAACTTCGACAAAGTCTCGAAGACCCGCGGCATGGACATCGTGATCGTCACGACCGCCCAGTCCGACAAAGAAGCGTATTCCCTGCTCGATAAGATGGGAATGCCCTTCAGAAGGTAAGGAGTAACCTATGGCAAAAACCAGTTTAAAAGTCAAATGCGCTCGGACGCCGAAGTTCAAGGTTCGTGAGTATACCCGCTGCCAACGCTGCGGCCGTCCTCACGCCGTGCTTCGCAAGTTCAAGCTCTGCCGGATCTGCCTGCGCGAGCTCGCCTATAAAGGTGAGATCCCGGGCATGAAAAAGGCTTCGTGGTAAGGAAAGGGGATATCAACATGAACGCAGATCCAATCGCCGACATGCTCACTCGGATTCGTAACGCCAATTCGTTACGCTACGAGGAAGTG
>MVZL01000276.1 GCA_002068375.1 Tenericutes bacterium ADurb.BinA155 | reverse complement strand
CCCCCTAAGGCACTAAACTATTTTTCATTTTGGACTTTCGATTGAGACAACTCAATAAAAAAAGAAGGGAAATCGTCCCTTCTTTTGCCGAATCTCAAAGATTAGATCTTGACCTTTTTATCTTCGATTTGGCTCTTATAGGCGTCGAATTGTTCTTGGATCGAGAGATCCTTGAACTGGTTCATATAGAGGTTATAGTAGGCCCCTTTCTGCTCCATTAAGGTCTTATGGTTCCCGTCTTCCACGACATTGCCATGGTCCATCACCAAAATCCGATCGGAATTCACGATGGTGCTTAAGCGGTGGGCGATCACGATCGACGTCCGGCCTTTAAGAAGGACCGCGATGGCTTTCTGGACGATCGCTTCGGTTTCGGTGTCGATCGAAGAAGTGGCCTCATCGAGGATCAAAATCGCGGGGTTACGGATGATCGCGCGGGCGAAAGAAACCAGTTGCTTCTGGCCTTGGGAAAGGTTACCTCCGCCATCATCGAGATAGGTGTCGTAACCTTTAGGCTGGCTCATGATGAAATCATGGACATCGACCATCTTGGCCGCGGCAATCACTTCTTCGTCGGTCGCGTCGGGCTTGCCGTATTTGATGTTCTCTTTGAAGGTGCCGGTGAAAACGAAGGGCTCTTGCTGGACGTAACCGATGTTGCTGCGGAGCCAGCCGACCGAGCGGGTCAAATAATCGACCCCGTCGATCAGGATCTTACCGCCGGTCGGCTGATAGAACCGGCAAAGGAGGTTGACGGTGGTGGTCTTGCCTGATCCCGTTTCGCCCACGATCGCAAGGGAAGTGCCTTTTGCGATATGAAGGTTCAGCGGATGGATCACTTCGACCCCGTTGCTATAGTGGAAGCTCACGTTTTCGAAGTCGATCGTCCCTAGAAGCGGTTCAAAGGCCGCGTAGTTATTGTGGAAAAGATCGCCATATTTGGCGACGACTTCGGGAGTATCGACGATTTCGGGTTTCGCATCGAGAAGCTGCATGACTTTCTCCGCACCCGCCTGGGTCGCCATGAAATCGGAGAAGGTTTCGCTTAAGGATTGGAGCGGGTCGTAGATGCTTTGGACGAAGCCGATGAAGATCACGATGACCGCGAGGTCGACGATCCCTTGGTTTTTGAGGTTCAGCCCGACCGCGATCACGACCGCGACCATGATCGAAGAGATGATCGAAAGGATCGGCTGGAAGAAGGCGTTGATCTTGCCGGCGTGGAAGCGTTTCTTGCAGATGTCCGTGGTGATTTCATCCGCTTC
>MVZL01000275.1 GCA_002068375.1 Tenericutes bacterium ADurb.BinA155 | reverse complement strand
AATTATAACACCGATAACCCCAACGCCCATGTCGATACCTTTAAATCGCTCTATAAATCCATCAATTTCTTCACGTTATTCCATAAGTTTAATTCTTTAGGATTTTTTCTTGATAATTCCTCGCGGACCTATTACGACTTCAACCAGAAAGATCCTCGGGCGGTCGAAGTCAGTTATGCCGCAGGGAAACTCGATTTGTATGTCTTCGTCGGCAGCTTGCTTAAGGTCGCGTCCTATTTTGCGCTTCTTAGCGGCACCAACCCCCTGCCCCCGCGCTTTGCTTTAGGCTATCAGCAAAGCCGCTGGAGCTATGGTAGCGAAGCCGAGGTCGACGGGGTGATCGCGGGCTATCAAGCGATCGGCTGCCCCCTCAGCGTCATCCACTTGGATATCGCCTACATGGATCACTATAAAGACTTCACGGTCGATGCCTCCCGCTTTCCGGATATCGCCGCTTGGGCGGATAAGCTACTAGGCCAAGGCGTCCACCTGGTCTCCATCATCGATGCCGGGGTCAAAGCCGAGAAAGGCTATTCCTTATACGATGAAGGGATCAAGGCCCATCATTTCTCGACCTTAAATGGCGAAGTCTACCATAACGAAGTCTGGCCCGGGGACTCGGTCTTCCCGAGCTTTATGTCGCCCCTCACCCAAGACTGGTGGTCGCAGCATGTTACGGAGTTCCTTAAGAGCACCCACATCTCGGGCATCTGGAACGATATGAATGAGCCCGCTTCCTTTAAGGGGCCTCTCCCTGAGGACGTCGAGATGGGTGGCTTACCGCATAGCCTTGCCCATAACCTCTATGGCCATTACATGAGCAAAGCCACCTACGAAGGCTTTATCGCCCTCCATAAGCGGCCTTTCATCATCACTCGGAGCGCTTTTGCCGGGACTTCCGCTTATGCGACCACCTGGACCGGGGATAACCAATCCTTATGGGATCATCTGCGCTTAACGATCCCCCAGCAATGCAACCTCAGCTTATCGGGTTATCAGATGATCGGGAACGATATCGGGGGGTTTGGTGGGGATACCACCAAGGAGTTATTGCTCCGTTGGATCGCCTTGGGGGTCGCTAACCCCCTCATGCGGAACCACTCGGCCTATATGACCAAGGAT
Organism: Tenericutes bacterium ADurb.BinA155; assembly: GCA_002068375.1. The sequence continues at coordinate 152 of MVZL01000275.1, read as the reverse complement.
CAAGAGGGTTACCGCTTTGACGAAGAGACCAGCAAGATCTACGCCGCCATGGTCCGGCTCCGCTACGAACTGATTCCTTATCTCTATGACTTGCTCCGGGAAGCCGAAGTGAAAGGCACGCCCATCTATCGGGCCCTCGTCCTCAACTATCC
>MVZL01000274.1 GCA_002068375.1 Tenericutes bacterium ADurb.BinA155 | reverse complement strand
TTGTGATCGATCCAGGTGCCGGAGTTCGCATAGATCTTTCCGGCATACCCTGCTTTATCTTTAACGATCATTGGGGCATGGGTATGGCCAAAGACAACCACATCGATGGTCTCATCGACATCGAAGTATTGGGTGTAGGCTTTGGCGTCCGTGGCGGGAAGCTTGGCTGCCTCAGCCACCGCCGCGGCGAAAGATTGTTTATCTTGGACTTTATTGATCGTGGAGATTAAATCCCAGTTGGAGTCATAGCCCTTGAAGAGGGTGTTCGTGAGCTTGCCATTGCGGTAGAGCGGAACCAAATCCGAAAGGGCATAGTAATCGGCGAATCCGGCGATCCCACACGGGATGATTTTCGAGGTGAAATCTAAGCCTGGGACTCCGATCGTTGAGGTCGCTCCATTCCACACCGCATAAAGTACATGGGCATTTTGAATCTCGGCGGAAGCATTCTTCAGTTCTTCTTCGGTCATGCCAAAATCAGGGAAGGCATAACTCCGAGGATTGTGGCCGCTCAATAAACTCGTCGCGGCGATTCGGGTGAAGAAATAGCCGGGTCCAAATAAGACTTTGCCTTGCTTGAGATCCGCATCGGTTAAAGGATCGGGTGCGCAGAAGGCGTTATAGCGGTGGCCGTGTTCAATCACAATTTCGTTGCGGATTCCAGTCCGATAAGCTCCTAAGCCATCGGCATCGCGGGATTGGCGGATCCCTGGGAAGATTGAATCGACGATATTCGCGGAGAAATCGACGTCGTGGTTGCCCGGAACATAAACGACCTTGATCCGGCCTTCTTTGATGATCGCATTAATGGCATCGACGATATCTTGATTGTTCTTCGCGACTTGTTGATAGAGGGCGAGATAGTCTTTGAACGGGCCATAACTAAACGGAAGATACCAGCCATCGAAAAGGTCGCCGGCGATTACCAGTTCGCCGAGACTTGAGGTCACTTTGGCCCGCTTCAAGAATTCGAGGAGATAAGGACGATTGGCCGTATCTTCGGCGAAGTCGGCACTGGCGCCTAAATGAAGATCACTGATCACGACGGTCGTTGAAGTTCCCGCTACAGCGGAACCTTCAAATAATGGCTTCACCGACTCATTGCAGCCTCCTAATAATGGCAACGCGCAGAATAAGGTCAGACTTAGTCCGATTCTTTTCATGAGAAAGAATCCTCCTTTGCTTTTTTCCATTATTAGGAAAAAAGATGGGGTTGGGGGCAATCCGTTACGAAATGAAAATATGCCATTACGAAATGGACCTGATTCCCTTTC
>MVZL01000273.1 GCA_002068375.1 Tenericutes bacterium ADurb.BinA155 | reverse complement strand
TGCAAAGGATCGAGCGGAATCAGCTTCGTGATCTTCGCTTCGGTGTCTTTATCGAAATCGACGCTGTGGCTGAAGTATTTGCCGCCTTGGACGATCCGGTGGCCGACGCATTTGATTTCTTTGAGATCTTTGACGATGCCGTATTTGGTCAAAGCATCGAGAACGAGCGAAACGCCCTTCGCGTGGTCCATGATCGGAAGGATTTGTTTGACTTCCTTGCCATTATATTTGATCTTGAAAATGCCATCTTCGTGGCCGATCCGATCCGCTAAACCTGAGCAGAGGACTTTCTCCTCCGGCATCTCGAAGAGCTTGTATTTGAGGGAGCTCGACCCGGCATTGACTGCCATCACCTTGTACATGGGTAATTTTTCTCCTTTACCTTAAGGTATCGCTAGAATTGTACCCTCGCCGAAGTAGGGGGGCAACCTTTTAGCCTCATTTCGGGGCAAGGAAAGTCGGCAAAGGGAAACCCACTCCCGAATTTTTCCGCTTTTTCCTTGTCATGGTGTCCATACAAATTTGAGAAAATAAAGCCCAGGGCCGAAACAATCCGGGAATTTCCCCCAAAAGGGTGAATAATTCTATCCTTTTGGAGTATTGCAAATCGTTGCCGTTCACGTAAACTTCCGTTAACGGAAGAGCAAGAAATCGTTTGAATTCTTCTCGGACGTTCCAGGAAGCCAAGTAAGGGTGGATTCCTCCATGTCTCTTCATAAATTCTTTCAATCAAAAGTCAATCGACTCCTCACCGCCCTAGGCGCGATTTCAATCGCGTTAGGAGTGGGGGCTGTTAACGTTGTCACTAAGTCTGATAGCAGTCGTGACTTCAAAGCAAAGCAAAGCGATACTCAAACCTATTCCTCGACCGTTCGGCTTTATCTTAACGCAGACTTTGCCACGGCTGCTCATGCCAGCAATAGCTCTAGTGAATGGATGGACATGGTCCTCAGCGCCTCGGCTACCGATGGTGTAGCGGCTTATTTTTCGTCGAAGGGAAAATACGTGGCAGATCTTTTGCAGGCTACCGCGGGCGGCTCTTCTAGCTCTGCCGATTCGTCTTCTCTGAAGCTTTATTTCAATGAAGGCACCACCTATTGGCACCCTAACGATGGAAACAATTCTTGGAACACCGGAACCAATTATCTTTATATGGCTTTCACGCCAGGATGCTGTTATCAAATTGCCTACACTGGATATAGCTATGGGAACACCGGAGACAAGTGGTTTAACTATAGTGTCACTACTTTAGGTCAGTTCATTCACGTTTCTTATAATGGCGG
>MVZL01000272.1 GCA_002068375.1 Tenericutes bacterium ADurb.BinA155 | reverse complement strand
TTCTTATCGGCCTTTCCGACTTCAAAGACCACGCTGCCGAAAGTATCGAAGATGCTTCCCATCGTGGTGCAGATGGCCTCGGCCGAACTAAAATCGGCCGCCCCTGAGAAATCCCCGAACATCTTGCTGGTGTCGTAATAGAGCCGGGGGTCGTAATCGATCGGCTCGCCGGAAGTGGTCGCGCTCGAAGCGCTGGAACTTGCGGCTTTCCTCACGGAACGTTCCCCCGAAAGATTCGGATATAAAGAGGAAGGGATCGAAGAATGGATATCGCCATAGGCGTCTTCGCCCCAAGGATAGAGGAGGGCGCCGCTATCGACCACGAGAATATCTTCGAGATTAAGGGTAGCGGGGTCATAGGAGAGATCATCGCTCCGAAGGACCAAGGTTCCGGAGCAGTTATTACTGCTACTCAGGGTGAAGGAATCGACCTTTAAGGTCGTTAAGGTCGGATCGAGGACGAAGCAAATCGCGCTCACATCGGAAGAGTAGTGGCCCCCGAGGACCGAAGTCGCCACATTGAAATAGAGGGCGTTATTCTTCGTTTCTTCGCTGATCAGAAGGGCGTTGATATCGAGCGGCACATAGGCATAGGCGAGTTGGCTCAAATGGCCATGCTCAATCGCCTCAGGCAAGATCGCGAGTTTCTCGCCCGAAGAGAAATAGGAAGCGACCGCTTCCGAGACTTTGGTTTTATCGCTTTTAAAGGAGAGCAGGGCGGTTGAACTATCGAGGCGGCTCGCGGCATCCGCGGGGGTGATTCCTAACCAGAAATCGCCGCCTGAGACGGAAGAAGTAAAGGTATCGTCGCTTAAAACCACTTTGAAATTCAGGTAGCCGTCTTTCAGGGCAAAGCTGGTGTCATCGATGGTATTTTGGTCCGCTTCAACGCCGACCGAAACCGTCGCGGGGACAACGGAACCGAGGATCGCGGACTTATCGAAGCTCACTTCGCCATCGCTGAAGCAGGTGGTGCCTCCGGATGGGGTGGGGGTGCCCGTCGCGGTAAAGGAAAGCGAGGTGCTATCGTGAGTAAGATCGGAGATGCTCATACCGCTTAGGAATCCCCCGAGCGTGATCATTGAAGCGTCCAAATCGTTCGCGAAAGTCGAATCCTCGAGCTTTAAATGAAGCGGGAAGCTTTCCCCTTCGGGCGAGAGGTTACTCTCCTTCACGCTCAAGGTGAAGGTGTTGTGCGCGTTCAAATCGGCCGTACTCTGGTCGGTATTCCCGCAGCCGGTCAACACGAAAACCCCGATGAGACTGAGCCCCAATATGGTCCTTT
>MVZL01000271.1 GCA_002068375.1 Tenericutes bacterium ADurb.BinA155 | reverse complement strand
CCGGAAGCAAAGTCAGATAAGGATGGGCGTAATCGCCTAAAACGCCGAGGCGATGGACCTGGGCTTTTTGATTCTCGACTTGCTTATGGGCGTAATCGGCGCAGATGCTCCGGAACTCCGGGATCGGGGTGGTCTTGCGGTTAACCCCGCTCTTCGTGACCTGGACTTCGATCGGAAGGCCATGGGTGTCCCAGCCGAAGATGAAGGGGGTCTTATACCCCATCATGTTCTTATAGCGGACCGTGAAATCCTTGAGGAGCCGATTTAACATGTGGCCGCAATGGATGTTGCCGTTGGCGTAGGGAGGCCCATCATGAAGCATGAACTCCGGGCAATCGATCCGGTTTTGGTTCATCTGGTTGTAGAGATCGAGCTCGTCCCATTTTTTAAGGAACAGCGGTTCCTTTTGGGCGAGGTTCCCCCGCATCTCGAAATTCGTTTTCGGCATCAGCAGCGTTTCTTTAAGTTCCATCTTTGTCTCCTTTAGACAATAAAAGCGTCCAGTTAAGGGCGCTTAATTGCGTGTTACCACCTTGATTCAGGACGATCGTCCTGCGCTTAGCTTACGCGATAACGGGGCGTGATCCGCTTTCCTTACTTAAGTTCAGGAAGGAGGCTAGGAAGGGATGTCATTTCGCGTGCCTACTTGCACCAGCGTCTAGGCTCTCTCGCTTTGCTACTTTGATGGGTCTTCCGTCAAGGCCAGTCTCACTATAGGCTTCTTGGGCCTATTTCTCAATCATTGGTCGTCCTTATCGGGATCGATCTTCCCCTTAAGGAAATTCGGCAAGATCTGCGATTCGACCGACTCTTCGTCTTGGCCGGATTCGCCGCCTTTGCCTTCTTCGGCCGCCACGGCTTTTTCCCGAGCTTCATCGACCGAATTGCCGACTTGGTCTTTCTTCGGCATCTGGAATTGCGGGGTCGCGGTGAAATCGTATTCTTCGGTGAAGTCGCTCGCGATGACGGAGACGAGGATCGTATCGGCAAGCTGCTCATTGATCGCGACGCCGAACTTGATATCGATGGTCGCGCCGGCCTGCTCGATGATCCGGTTCACGCATTCCTGGGCTTCATAAAGCGATACGTTGGCCCCGCAGGTGACCGCGCAGATCGCGCGGCGCGCCCCCGAGATCGAGGCTTCGAGTAAGGGCGAATTGATCGCGTTTTCCGCGGCTTCTTCGGCTTTATTGGGGCCGCTGCCGGTCCCAAAGCCAATGAGGGCGATGCCGCTCCCTTTTAAGGTATTGCGGACATCGGCGAAGTCGAGGTTGATGACGGCGGG
>MVZL01000270.1 GCA_002068375.1 Tenericutes bacterium ADurb.BinA155 | reverse complement strand
CCAAGCAAAGTGATCGTTGACCAAGACCCGGAGTTCTACCACCAAGCGGTGTTGGCTTTTCAGCGCAAAGGGTTAGACCCCTACATCATCCAATTCCCAAATAAGCTCGAAATCGAAGACCGAATCAAACGCGGTGTCGGTTTTATGCACAAGGGTCAGTTGCGGTTTTACAAGGATTGCTCGAACACCATCGAGGACTTCAAGAACGCTGAGTATGACGAGAAGGAAATCGAGAAGACAGGGAAGTTCGTCCGTATGAAGGTCTACACCGAGGGATTCGGTCACCTTGATATGGTCGATTCGGTCGAGTACGCTTTCACCTTCTTCCTCGATGTGCTTGACCCCGAAAACGAATCAGCGGATTGATAATCGGAATGATTTGGGCAAAAATAGTGCATATGCAAGAGAACACTCTGGCGAACCGTGGCGAGTTCAACACCTCGTTAGAACCGCAAATCCGCTCCGCTCCGATGGCGAACGGATACCAAGCCAACCAAGGCGATGTCGTTTTCTTCCAATGCGATTTGACGGAGATGTTCGGAATCAACTTAGACTATCCCGGAATCCGTGGGGCTTTGAACCAAGCGTTTTACGAGTCGAAGCGATACATCCCGGTCGACACCGGGCTTATGAAGTCATCCTACACGATGAGACCGCTCTCCGACACCTTGGTCGAGCTTTTCTTCGACCCGGCAAAAATCATCGGTCAGGAGCGCAAAGGTCAAACCGTCAAGGAATATTATCCTAAATGGGTAGGCTCTAGCGGTTCGGTGAACTCCGCTTGGAATTGGCTCACAATCGTTATGAATCACTTTTATGATAGACTAATCAAAGAAGTGAGGGCTTTGTCCAAGGCGAAGGAAGCAAAGGAGCGAGAGGAGGTCGGTCGCACCGCGATAAGCGTGACCGATGCCGCCATCGCCATCCAAGCGACATTGAACGCCACCGAGAAAGCGTACTTGAAAGCCCAAGTGGATGCTCGGAAGCAAAAGAGGCTCAACGATTTGGCTGAGGCGAAACGGCAAAAGGAAATAAGGGACTCGGTGAGTTCCTATAAGGAGGTTTGATTATGGGATGGTTCGCTAATCTAATCGGTCGATTTGTCGATATGAAACTTGACGAGAGGGGATTCAACGATCAATTCCTCGACCCATTGTCTTTCGATGAGCGATACCGTTTGGTAGAACACGAGGTTCAGTTCAAGGCTGAGACAACCGAACTCATTTATTTCTACAAGACGAAGAGACCAGCCAACGAGCATTGGGTAACGCACCTTTTCTGGCGC
>MVZL01000269.1 GCA_002068375.1 Tenericutes bacterium ADurb.BinA155 | reverse complement strand
AAGCCCGCCTCTTCGTCCCATTCTTCGAGCTCGTCTAAGCCGGTCAAGCTTTACACCATTACCTTCGCTAACTGGGATGGCTCTGAGCTTCAGAAATCCGATTGGCACTATGGCGCCACCCCATCTTATCGCGGAGCCGACCCGACCCGAGAAAATACAGCCCAGTATTATTACTACTGGACGGGTGGTTGGACCCCCGCGATCGCCATGGTGACTCGTAACGCCACCTACACCGCGATTTTTGATTACGTGGTCAACCAATACACCGTCAGCTTCGTGTCTAACGGCGGGACCGCGGTCGATTACCAAATGAAGCCCTACGGCTCGAAAGTGGATCAGCCCGCCACCCCCACGAAGGAAGGCTCCTCCTTCCAAGGCTGGTATAAAGACGAGGGCCTGACCGTCCTTTGGAACTTCAACACCGATATCGTCAAAGGGGAGGTTATTTTGTACGCCAAATGGAAGGTCAATACCTACACCGTCACCTTTAACAATTGGGATGGCTCTGAACTCCAGAAATCCGATTGGGTTTATGGCGCCACCCCGGTCTATAGCGGAACCGCCCCGACGAGAGCCAATGATGCGGGTTATATCTATACCTTTTCGGGATGGGACCACGAGATCGTCAAAGCGACCGCCTCCGCGACCTACACGGCCGTCTTCGCCAAAGGCACCGCAGGGCTTGCTTACACCTTAGCTAGCGATGGCAAATCCTACTCGGTGTTCAAATACACCGGCGCGGCGACCGACGTTCTGATCCCGGCCAAATACAATGGGCTGCCCGTCACGAGCATCGGCTATGGCGCCTTTAAGGACTGCACCAGTTTGGCCTCGGTCACGATCGGCGACTTCGTCACGATCATCAACGGTAACGCCTTCTATAACTGCGCCGGCCTCACTTCGGTCACGATCGGCGATTCCGTGAGAAGCTTCGTCGATTTCCCCTTCTGGGGCTGCAAGGCCCTGGCCTCCATTTTCGTCAGCTCGGCGAACCCGAATTACCAATCGATCGATGGCGTCCTTTATAGCAAGGATGGCAAGACCTTGGTTACTTATCCAGCGGGCAAAAGCGGAACGAGCTACGTCATCCCCGCCTCCGTCACAACCATCGGCGATTATGCTTTCTTTGGCGTCGCGGCCCTCACATCCGTCACGATCCCAACTTCGGTGACGAGCCTCAGCGACTTCGCCTTCCGCGACTGCGCCGGCCTGACCTCCATCGTCATCCCCGATTCCGTGACGGGCATCGGTGGGTATGCCTTCTATAACTGCGCCGGCCTCACTTC
>MVZL01000268.1 GCA_002068375.1 Tenericutes bacterium ADurb.BinA155 | reverse complement strand
CGACATCGAAGGGGTCCACATCACCAAGGATTACTACATGGCGATGAAGGACAAGAAGATCGTCTCGTGCGTGAAGGACAAATTAACCGCCCTCTATGACCTCGTCGATTCGATGGTCCATAAAGATTCGGCGATCTTGACCGTTTTGGTCGGAAGCGACGTTTCGGCGGCTGAGCAGCAGCAAATCGATGACGATCTCCATAGCAAATACGGCGATAGCTTCGATATCGACATCAAACGGGGCGAGCAGCCGGTCTATAGCTTCTTGGTCGGGATGGAGTGAACTTCACTACCAAAAAAGAAGTCCGCGGTGACGCGGACTTCTTTCATGATGGACCAAGGCTTTCCGGAATCTCTTCTTGAAGAAACGAAGTGGGGGTTCTTCAGCGTTTCGAAAGATTGGTGAAGGATGGGGTGAGGACAAAGAGCGAGGTCAGAAACCATAAGACCATCTCTCCGGCGAGCACTCCTAAAATCGTGAGGAACGGGGCCAAGAAGACTTCGAGGCACCAGCTTTGCAAAATCGCGGTGGCGATCAAGGCGAAAACCCCGATGATCGTGCCCCCGGCCACCCAGCAAGGTAAGATCAGACACCCGCCTTGCAGCGTCATTAAGGCGAGTTGGCTCCTTCGGCTCGTGCCAAAGCCATAGCGAGCCTTAATGTCTTTTCGTTCATCCCAAAGAATCAAACCGCTGACGAGCGGGAAGGCGCAGCCGGCAAAAAGCAAGAGCAGTCCGAGAAACCATCGGATCATCGGGAGGTAAAAATCGAGGAAGGGTTGGGGAGCAAACATGTCTTCTTCATAAGAGAATATCTCCGTGCGATTCTTAGTGTCCTCAGGACCGGTATCGACTCGGAGTTTCTGAAACTCAGCGCTGGATAAAGCGTGGTCAAACTGGTAACGGATAATCCCCCCTCCATAATATTCTTTCGCAGCCCAATTGTTTGCTAAAGGAGCATGAAGCACATAGTTGCCGTTTATCTGCCTCCAATTCCAAATGTAGAAGGTTCCGTCCGGAAAAATGGAAGGGGGGGCCGGGATGATTTGAAAATAGCCGCTGATGACTCCTTCAACAATACAGCTGGCGTTCAATGCATCTTCGTCCAACGTCATTTTGAGTCCAAGACATGAACTGTAGGGCCGCCCGGGGTAGACGGCATCTAACAAAGCGGTCGTGGGAACGAATCCACTGAGATCGCCGATGAGCTCGAAACGGCCTAAGAATCGTGTTTGATCCTCGTTCTGTAAGGAATAATTGGCGATGTAGGCCGTGCTCGGGATTTC
>MVZL01000267.1 GCA_002068375.1 Tenericutes bacterium ADurb.BinA155 | reverse complement strand
TTATCGGCTCGCCATCCTTTCGGTCCCCTTACTTCGCTTCTTTGAAATCCTCTTCTTCCCGATTGTTTACGTCACGACGGCCTTCGCCAACTGGGTCAGCCGTCCTTTCTTGGAGAAAGCGGCCCCGGAAGAAAACGCCCCGAGCGACGAAGAGCTCCAGTCGATGGTGGAGCAGATCGAGCACGAAGGGATCATCGATAGCTCGCAATCGGAGCTATTGCACCGCTCGATCGAGTTCAAGGAGACCTCGGCCCACGAGATCATGACTCCCCGGGTCGATATCAAAGGGATCAATTACACCAGCGACTTAATGGCCTACGCGAAGGAGCCGGGCGTCCTTTCCCATTCGCGCCTCCTTGTCTATAAGCATGACTATGACCATATCGTCGGCTACATCCCGACCAAGGTTCTTTTAAAGGATCTGATCCACCATAATAACCCGACGATCGATAGCTTGATGCTGCCGGTGATCGCGGTCCCGGAGACCCTCGAGATTTCCTCGATCCTTCGCCTCATGAAGCAAAGCCATCACCATATCGCGGTCGTGAAGGATGAATACGGGGGCACCGCTGGGATCTTGACCCTCGAAGATATCTTGGAGGAGCTCGTTGGGGAACTCTATGACGAATCCGAGAACGTGAAAGAGGACGTGGTCGCCACCAAAAAGAAGAATGTGTTCTTGGTTCGCGGCAAGATGCCGATCGATAATTTCTTTGAGCGGTTCCACCTCAATAAGGATCTGATCGAAGAGGATTACGACACGGTCTCGGGCTGGATCAACGATAAGCTCGGGAAGTTCGCCACGGAAGGCGATCATTTCGGTTACGAATCGGTCGATGTGAAGGTGAATAAAGCCACCCCTTATACGGTGAAAGAAGCGGAAATCACTTACCATCCGCACCGGAAGAAAGCCGATGAATCCCTTTTGCCGCTGGAGCGAAATGAACTCCATGAAGCCGCGGTTGACTTCACCAAATCCCTTCAGAAAAAAGCCAAGAAATATCAAAAACGTCGTTCCCATAAGGCCAAAAGAAAGGGAGAATAAAGGCATGCTAAAGCAAGCGGCTTGGCTGGATGCCCATATCCCTGACTTAAAGGGGAAACGGTTTTTAGTGACCGGATCTTCCTCGGGGATTGGCCTAGAAAGCGCGAAGAGCCTCCTCTATAAAGGGGCGGAAGTGACCTTTGCCGTCCGGAACGAAGCCAAAGTCAAAGCCTGCATTGAAAAACTGAAAGACGAGATCCCGAATCCGAAGACCGAGATCGCCCTGTATGACCAAGCCGACC
>MVZL01000266.1 GCA_002068375.1 Tenericutes bacterium ADurb.BinA155 | reverse complement strand
CCGCCGCCGCTATGTCGACCTCATCGTCAACGACGATTCCAGAGCCATTGCCTTAATGCGTCCGCGCATTGTTCGCGGCATCCAAAAATATTGCGATGATCAGGGCTTCGTTGAAGTCGAAACCTCGATCTTCTCACCGATCCTTGGCGGCGCGGCCGCGAAACCCTTCATCACGCACTTCAATGCCCTTGATAAGGATTTCTATCTTCGCATCGCCACCGAACTCAACCTCAAGAAATGCATGGTTGGCGGCATCGACCGCGTTTATGAAATCGGTCGTATCTTCCGCAATGAAGGTATCGATGCTAAGCACAACCCCGAATTCACCACGATCGAGCTCTATCAAGCCTATGGCGACCTCTCCGATATGCGGAGCTGGATGGAAGGCTTATTCCATTACATCGCCAAGGAAGTCGTCCACAAAGACGTTTATCACTTCAACGGCAACGATATCGACCTTTCGAAGCCCTTTGCTTGGGTTGACCAAGCCGAATCGATTAAAGCCGTCTGTGGCGTCGACTTTAAACAGCCGATGAGTTTTGAAGAGGCGGTGGCCTTAGCCAAGAAGTTCAATGTTCCGCTTGAAAAGAGCTGGAACAGCGTGGGCTATATTCAACAGGCCTTCTTCGATGAACTCGTCGAGCATACGTTGATTCAGCCGACTTTCATCCACACCTATCCGATCGAAGTCTCACCGTTAACCAAAAAGACTGCCGATCCGCGTTTCGTCGATCGCTTTGAACTCTTCATTGCCGGCGGCGAGTTCTGCAATGCTTATAGCGAACTCAACAACCCCTTCGACCAGAAGGAACGTTTCGAAGCTCAGCTCGCGGCTAAAGCCCGGGGCGATGATGAAGCCAACGAGACGGGCGGCATCGGCTTAGGCGTCGACCGTTTCACCATGCTCTTCACCGAGCAGGACACCATCCGCGAAGTCTTATTGTTCCCGACCATGAAGGACGAGAAGTAAGGCCGATAAGAATCCTGAAAATGAAAACCCGCTCCGAACGTTTCGGAAGCGGGCTTTCTTTTTCCCCAGGAGATGAAGCGAATTAATGCCAACTGTAGCGGTTCTGCGGATCGAAGTCGTTTTCGTGATTCTCGGCTTCGGCAACCACTTCGTTCATATCGACCAAGTTGGTATCGATTTGGATGAACTCGGTGACGTGGAGCGTGATGATGGCAAGGATTAACAAGCAAGCGGCAATCTGCTCGAAGAGGACGCCGATTTGGATGAGCCATTCGACCCGGCCCATACCGAAGGTCGTGCTGGCGTTGACCACGAAGTC
>MVZL01000265.1 GCA_002068375.1 Tenericutes bacterium ADurb.BinA155 | reverse complement strand
ATTGCTATCAATCGAAGTGAGTTGCGTTGTGGCGAAAGCGGTTATGTCGCCCTCGAACCGCAAATCATAAATACCAAGCGTGCTTGTAGGCGAAGTGATAGGGGTCAACGAGCCACTGCCCAAAGCGGTTATGGTCGAAGGGATTGATAACCCGTCATAGGGGTCGGACGAAGTGAGGTAGGCCGTTATCCCCGAAACGTACATATCGCTCGTCAAAGTGGTTTCGGAAGTCGTGGGCGTGAACCAATATCTCCCATAAGCGGAAATGTCGTTCACGGTGTAAACCGAGCCGTATAAGGCCGCGTAATCTTCCAAGGAAGATGAAGGGACGTAGATATTGAGTTCAGCGCCTTGCGACAAATCGGTGGGCAAAGCGTTTTGGATAGTGCTTAAAAGAGAGGAGGCGTTCCGCAAAACCAGTTTCGTTAGATTGGTCATGCTGGCGAAAGCGGAAGCCCTCAAAGTCGTCACCGAGGTGTCGATTGTTTCAACCGAGCCGTCCAAAATGGCCTCGTAAGGCGTGTTCACCGTGACTTGCGAAAACCCGTCCAAGGGTTGCCCTTTGGCGTTGTTGAAGTTGTTTGCGTTGTAAGTGCCGTTCGCGGTGAAGGTTTCCGAACCCAATCTAGCGGGGCGACCACCAACGAACCCCGATGATAAAAATGCCTGCGCCATTATTGCTTCCTCGTGATTTCAACGTGAATCGTTATAGGCGCGGTAGGCGCTTCCGTGAGGTACTTGCAATAGAAGGTCACGACCCCGTTCGCGGAGATTTTAGCAAGCAGGCCCCACTCGGCCTGCGAATCAGTCCCGAAACTGAACGCGCCAGTCGGGTCTATCGAATCGACCGCGATGAAGGACATTTCGTCCGTGCTTAATGCGTTTGGGAAATCGGTCGAATCCGCGTAAATCATCATGGTGTTCGAGGCCGTATCGGTCGAGGCAGTCCACGCGGAGGCTGGAATCGTTATGTCGGAAGAATAGATTTGCTTGTTCAGGCCAATCATAGCGGTTCCGATAGAGGAAGCGACCCAAGATTGGGTGGCAAAGCCTAAAGAGCCAACCCACTCTTGGGTTGCCAAGGTCGAATCCTCGGTTATGGCTGGAAGCGCGAACGCGAAGCCATTGAATAGGATTTCCCCATATTCGTACATGGTCGTGCCTGCGGAAGTGGCGAACTCCAAATAAGTTGGGTTCATCACCGCCGAATTAGTGCCGTTCACCCAAGTTGACGAATAGTTCCCGAAGTTGACGGGGCCAAGCATCGTCCCTCCAGCCAAAGGAAGATAACCGCTT
>MVZL01000264.1 GCA_002068375.1 Tenericutes bacterium ADurb.BinA155 | reverse complement strand
ACGAAATGCTCTTTGCCTTCAACGACAAAACCCGGTATCTTTGCGACCTCTTGACGGGCGTAAGCGGCGAGTTCATAAGTTCTTTCTTGAGCGGCTTTTCCGGCGGTAGCCATGTAGGAACGGGCCCCATCGATGCTCGCAATCAAGATGTGCGAAGGCGAAGTCGTGTTGATAATGTTGAGACTCTTTTGGACATCGTAGCGGTTAAACATGCCCGTGTGCATAAGGAGAACGGAGCTTTGGGTCAATGAGCCCGCGGTCTTGTGAAAGGAAACCGACGACATATCGGCACCGGCATCCATCGCCGTGATGGGCGAGCCTTCGGCGTGGAAATAGTAATGGGCGCCGTGGGCTTCATCGACGAGGACGGCCATGTGATGTTCGTGGGCGATTTTGACGATGGACTTTAAGTCACCGACTCCACCGAAATAGGTCGGGTTGATGACAAAGACGGCTTTAGCGGCCGGATGGTTGATGATGGCCCGGCGGAAATCTTCGACCGACGGTTGATTGGCAATTTCCAAATCGTCATCGATGACGGGCATCACATACTCCGGGACGGCACCGCTAAGGATAAGGCCATTGATGATCGACTTATGGACGTTGCGCGGCAGGATGATTTTTTCGCCGGCTTTGACCGCGGTCATGATCATCGCGATGATGCCGGAACTCGTTCCGTTAATTAAGAAGAAGGCCTCATCGGCGCCGCAAGCATCGGCGAGCAATTGTTCGCTTTCAAGGATGCAGCCGTGGGGTTTAGCGAGGTTATCGAGGCCAATCGGAGCGTTGACGTCGAGGTGATAAATGGCGTGGCCGAGAAGTTCGGTCGCCGCATTTTCAATATTGCCCATATGATGCCCAGGGACATCGAAGGGGGTGACGTCTTGCGAGGTATACTCGCGGAGGGCATCGAGGAATGGCGTCTTGCTTTGATCTAGTTTGTTCATAATTTTGCTAGACCTAGCATACACGCGTAAGTGCGCGGGCGCAATCCCGCAATAAAGCCCATAAAATGGGCTTTTTAGTTTCTATTTATGAGCGGAGTATTTGGCCATAAAGGCCATCATCGCTGTATTAACTTGCTGCGATTCAGGGTAATCCGGGAACGAGATGTTATGAACGTGGCTGATTTCTTTTTTTGGGGAGTCGATATAACAGTATTTGTTAGGGATGCCTAAACCTTTTAAGGCGGCCTGAAGCTTTAACGTCTCCGGGAGCAAAGGATCGTTTCGACAGCTGGAATAGAACAACGGGAGTCTGAGCGAAGAAAGATAAGTCTTCGGCGAAAAGCGATCGCACCAGGCTTCATCTTGGTAA
>MVZL01000263.1 GCA_002068375.1 Tenericutes bacterium ADurb.BinA155 | reverse complement strand
ACGAGATAAACCCCAAAGCCGACCGCCGGGATCTCCATCCCGTTATTGAGTTTAAAATATTCCATGGTTCATTTTTCTCCCTGCGGGTTCGGGAAGCTTAATTTCCCGGTCTCCACCGCGATTTCGTAACGCGCGATCTTATAGTTCAAACGGTCTAAGGCCGCTTCGAGGGCTTTCTTTTGGCTAAGGAGGAGAGCCTTTTGATCCTGAAGCAGTTTTAAGCGGTCGGGAATCGTCTGATCGCCTTGCTCCGTTAACGCGGTATACCGGGCCATCGCTTCGACCGATAAGCCCGCCCCGCGGAAGCAAACCGCGAGCTCGACCCACCTTTGGTCATCTTCTTGGTAATCCCGAATGCCCGAAGGGGTCCGATGGACCGGGGGAATCATCCCGGCTTTCTCATAATAACGAAGGGTGTCTTCGCTGAGATGATACGTCTTGGCCATTTCTTGAATCGTCATGGTGAGCCTCCTCATCGTCCCTATTGTAGATGTTGGAGTTAACTCCAAGTCAAGGGGAAAGAAAAAAGAAGGCTTTGTGGGCCTTCTTTTCGTGTTGAAGATTAGAGTGAACTCGGGAAATCAGGCAAGGCCTTGAAGGTGGGCGCGGTTAAGGCCGCGCTGGTCTTATCGGTGGTCGCATAAGTCGAAGTGACCGTGATGGTATAGCTCGAAGTTCCCGTAACGACGGTCGAACCATTGGCTTTGATCGTCACGGTGTTGCCCGAAGCGTCGACGATCGTGCCGGCGTTATAGAGGTTGGTGATCGTGGAATCCCCGGTCACGATCCACTTGGCGTTGCTGCCGAGATTGATCGTGCTGGTCTTGCTGCCGGTATAGCTCGTGGAAACGATCGAGGCTCCGGTCCAAGTGGTTGACCCCACGAGATCGACGGTTAAGCCCGACATCGTATCGTGGATGATATCGCCACTCATCGTTTGATCTTCAGCGGTGAAGTGGGTCTTCATCGCGCTATAGCTATTGGACCAACGCGAGATCCCGGTCGCCCGTAATAAGAAGGGGTTGGCCGCGGAAGGAACTAAGGTGACGCCTTTAATATAGAACTCGGCATCGGTATTGGTCCCGAAGAACATGCCACCCTCATCAGCGGTCAAGGTTCCCCCCACCATGTTGAAGCGGCCGGTTCCCGTGGTGGAATCGCCCGACATCGATTGATAGCAGATCACGTTCCACTGGATGTTATCGTTTTGGGAAGACGCCGGGCAGGCTCCTTCCAAGGTGGAATCGAATAAGGAGGTGGTATTGAGCCCTTCCATCGCGAAGGCTTCGGAGCCGCTCGCTTTAAGAGTGGCATCCTTCACTTCGATATCGGCGGTGC
>MVZL01000262.1 GCA_002068375.1 Tenericutes bacterium ADurb.BinA155 | reverse complement strand
TACGTCCACAGCGATTTCAGCGGCATCGACCTCGTCGCGAAGATCCCGCTCACCCACGAGATCAAGATCGGCGATACCCTCAAGATCGCCTTCACCCTTGAAAAGGGCCACATCTTCGATCCGGATTCGGAAAAGCGGATCTACTAAAGAAACGTTACGAAAACGGAGGAGCGATCCTCCGTTTTCTTTTTGGCCCTTTTAGATTTACGAAACTGGGGTATACTACGTCATAGAAATTATGGAACAACCTAAAGCTGAACCTGAGCCTGAGCCCGCCGCGGTCCCTCCCGCCAAAACGGAAATCGCGAAAAAGGCCCAAACCTTCGCCCTCGTCTTTTTGATTCTTTCGATCCTTACCGGAACCCTCGCCATCGTCTTTGGCTTTCTTTCGAGCCAAAGCGAACTCTATTTGCTTCTTTCGGTCTTATTCACGACCGCTGCGGCTTTTTCGATTCTTTTCTGCGTCTTATTTGGCTTACTTTATCTTCCGGCCCGGAGCAAAGCTTCGCGGCGGATTCGTTAAGTTCACTCCCTTCTTTAAAAGCAGATTCGCCTTGATCATTCGGCAAAAACGGGGATGGGGCTTAAAGATTTTCTTTCAAATCGTCTCTTCCCTATGACATACTAAAAGAAACGAGGGGGCTTTCTATGTTTAAGAAATGCATTTTGCTCGGAGCCAGTTCCTTCTTGCTTTTAGGGTGCGCGTTACCAAACTCCTTAGAAGCGACCGGAAGCTATAAGACCGCCCAAGAGATTTTGGAAGCCGCAAACCAGAACTATACGCGAACCACGACGACCTATTTCACCGCGGACGCCTATAACGAAGTGAAAGCCAAGAACCAGTACGATTGCTTCACCCAGAATCGGACGACCTTATGGACCGAGCACGCCCTTTATATGCATAATGGCCCGAGCACGATCAACTCCGGCTACTTCGATCAAAATAACGCCCTCTATCATTACACCCTGAAGAACGGGGTCGAAGACGTGAGCAAGACCGATAAAGCCTTGGTCGAGAACGTTCATGTGGCGGTCGCGGCCCATCCTTCGGCTTACACGATCCACGATTTCTTCACCGGGGCTTATTACTTCAAAACCTTCGCGGATCTGATCGCCGGCGACTTTACGGCGGTCGACCGCGTCATCGACAAGTTCCCCTCGGAACGGCAGAACCAGATCCGCTCCATGCTGAGCGACACGCTCAAAGGGGTCGTCGCCCAGACGCTGTGCCGCAAAATCGGCGGCGGCCGCGTCGCCGCCTTCGAGGTGCTGGTGGTCAACGTCCCGGTGGCCAACCACATCCGCGAGGGCAAAATCTTCATGATCTCCTCGGTCATGCAGACCAG
>MVZL01000261.1 GCA_002068375.1 Tenericutes bacterium ADurb.BinA155 | reverse complement strand
GATAAACCGGAAGCTTCCGCTTCCTTGATTCGTCGAATAAGCCTTCGGCCTGAAGTTTCTTCGCGAGTTCCTTTAGCTTCAACAGCTCGCTTCCTTGGCCAAATAACTCCATGTGGTCGCAATAAATTTGGTATTTCCCCGAAGGGGGATAGACCGAGACTTTGCCATGGACTAAGACTTCATCGCCGTCTTTTGGGGCGAAAGGAAGATACATTACGTAGCTTCCCCACATGAGACCCGAGATGACGGCTTGATTATCCTTTAAAGAAAAGTAAGCGTGGCCACTGCTATAGATCTTGAAATTGCTGAGTTCGCCCCGCAAATAAACGCTCGAAAGCTCCGGATCCTGATCGAACTTGTCCTTGATGAGGCTATTAAGCTGGCTGACCGAGAGATAATGCTCTTCGTTTTTCATCGGTGAGAACCTTATCGAGGATCGCGTTCACGAATTTGTAATCTTTGGGCTCAAGGTAGACTTTGGCTAAACGGACCGCGATATCGATCACGACCCCTTTATCGACCCCGGCTTCGATATCGTAATAATGGACATACGAAAGGAGCAGAATCGCCTGTTCCACTCGATTTAAGCGGTCGAAAGTCCATTTGTTCATGAAGGTGTTATAGACCGGGATGATCTCTTGGAGATGCTTAAGCGTTTCCACGACGGCGGCCTTCACGAAATAATCGCATTCTTCATAGGGAAGATCGGCTAAACCCGAGACGATCCCTTGGACGTCGATCGGCTCTTGCATATCGATATAGGTTAAAACATCATAGATCGCGAACATCGCGGTCTTTTGGAGTTTGTTGCGGCTATCGGGTTCCCCGAGGAGCTCGCTTCCGTTTTCATCGACGCTGTTATCCATGGTGTTTGTTTACCCTTTAAGGCCCGTATAGTTTAGCATAATCGCCCCCTTTTGGGGATGTTTAATTCTTGGGGGGCATTTTTTCTTCTTTGAGCCGCTTGCTCGCGAAGAAATAAAAGAAAAGCGCCGCGCCCATAAGAATGAGAAATATCCCATGGCAGATGATCCGGATAATGAAGGCGTTACCGAAGGAAGAGGAATAGACGATGAAGCCGAAGATGAAGTCGGCCAGATAGGCCGCTAAGCCCAAAATCACCGCGTAGAGTTTGCCTTTGGCCGCTCTTAAGGTCAGGAGGACCCCGAGGCCCACTAAGGCTAATCCGACCACCAAGACGAAGGCGATATAGCCGGAACGATTCTTGATTTGGTCGCCGCTATAGACCATGGCGTTCAGGGCTAAACCCTGGGCGTAATCGGTGTTAAATAGGGCCACCACGCCAGAGAAAAAGCTCATGAGCGGCGGGAAAAGGAGAGCCAAGGTGAACCGCTGGTAGAGTTTTAAGGCCGAATCGGCTTTTCCGCTTTCTTTCATGGCATTAAGGATAGC
>MVZL01000260.1 GCA_002068375.1 Tenericutes bacterium ADurb.BinA155 | reverse complement strand
GAAAGCATTAAGGCGGTCGCTAACGCGGCATCCCCCGCCACATTATCGGTCCCAGCCCGGAAGCCATATTCTTGCTCGCCCCCCGAAACGAGGGGATCGAAGCTCATGCTCTTTTTATAGACCAAACAACCGGTGCCTTTGGTCGCCCCGAATTTATGGCCAGAGAAAGAAAGCAAATCGGCCCCACTATAATCGCAATCGAGCTTTCCGATCGCTTGGGTCGCATCGACGTGGAAAAAGGCTTTGGGGAACTGGTGGACCACTTCCGCTAAGGCGCGAAGGTCATTGACCGAGCCAATCTCATTATTGACCGCCATGATCGAAACGAGAATGGTTTGGTCGTCCATCGCCGCGGCTAAGACTTTCGGATCGACGGTTCCATCGGCTCGGACCGGCAGAATCACCACGGTATAGCCGAATTGCTCTTGGAGCTGTTTCACCGCGTTAAGCACCGCGGGGTGCTCCACCGCATCCGTGATGATTTTCTTGCCGCGATTCACGTAATGGAAAGCCACGCCTTTTAAGGCGAGGTTATCCGACTCGCTCGCGCCGCTGCAAAAGAGGCAGCGATGGGTTTTCTCGAGCCGGAGCGTGACTAAAACGCTCGAACGGGCCCCTTCAAGAGTTCGGAGGGCTTGCTCGCCGAAATAGTGATTGGCCGCCGGATTGGCAAAGTCGGTTTCATTAATCGAGGTGAAGACTTTAAGCGCTTCAGGAAAAGGGGCCGTGGTCGCCGCGTTATCAAAATAAATCATCGGGGATTATTCCTGGCCGCGGATCCGGCGTAGCGCCTTCACCGTCTCTTCGTAACTGCGGGCGAAATCGCCCGAGAAATAAAGGCCTTCGGTCTGGAGGAGCAGGGTATTGATTTCGCCTAGATGCTGGCGGTCGCGGTTCGCGTAGAGGATCGAGGCCTCGGCCAAAAGCATCTGCTGGTAATCGTGGGCGATATTATGGAGGACTTCGTCCCCGGTCGTTTTCAGTTTAGAAATCAGTTCATCGACCTTCACCACATCGATCGGAAGGCTGAGGAGGGTGGTATAGGCTTCGCCAATCACCCCATAGAGCTCACTGATCGCGGGGCTATAACGATTGCTGACCGATTCGATCCCGATGTCGCGGATGCTCTTTTCGGCCGCTTTCAGTTTGGCGTAATAATCGGTGATCGCGCTTAAAGCGCCTTCGCTATCTTCCTTTAAGGAAGAAAGGTAACGCTCGAAATCGTCGATCGAGACGGCGGCTTGGTCGGTCTCGTCGCGGAGGGTATGCATTTTTTCGACGAGGAGCGAATAGGGTTGCTTCGTGCCCGAATGGATGAAGGTGTCGAGACTCCGTTTGGTCGCGCCGGCCTTATTGATCTGATTCTTGATCCCATCGATTTGGACCTGCTCTTCATCGGTGATGAGATAGATCTTCTT
>MVZL01000259.1 GCA_002068375.1 Tenericutes bacterium ADurb.BinA155 | reverse complement strand
ATCTAGAATACGTCTTGGGATTGAAGAACATGCGGTCGAATTCCTTCTCCGCGTCCTCAGGAATCAGCGGGTCGCCGGGGCGCATGATGTCATAGATGGCAAGGAGCGCGAGCTTGCTCTGCGGCAGCTTCTGGTTCAGCCCCTTCTGGAGCTTCTCCAGCATCTCGCGGTCCTTATCAAGGCTCTTGATAAGGTAATCGTCTTCCTTATTATTGGGGAATTTGATTATCTCGATATTCTTGATCCCCTCCTCGCGGAGACGATCAATGGCGTCGAGTGTGATGCGTCCGCCAACCTCGATAATAGCTACACCGGCGTCATTCTTGCTCATGACGCTCTTGGCAACGCGCTGTCCCATGATGCGGCGGCAGTTCTCGTCGTCAGTGATATCCACTTTCTCAGGAGCGCCGTAGAAAAGCTTGATGATCTCCTCTTCGGTCTCGTATCCCAGCGCCTTGACCAGCAGGGTGACGGGGAACTTCTTCTTCCGGTCGATACGGGCGATGATGAGACCCTTGGAGTCCATCTCAATCTCAAGCCACGAACCCTTGTCCGGGATCACGCGCGCGCTGTAGATACGCTCAACATCGTCGAATGCGAAGAAGATACCGGGAGAACGATGGAGCTGATTGACGACAACGCGCTCCGCGCCGTTTATGATAAAGGTGCCGCGATCGGTCATAATGGGAATATCGCCCATATAGACCGGCTGCTGACGCACTTCCATATTGTCTTTCTTGATGAGGCGGATGGTCGCGCGCAGCGGAGCGGCGAAATTGACATCATGGAAAACAAAGGCAGCGATGCTTATACCACCACCAGCGCCTTACATTACCTTAATGGCAATCAGCAAGGCGATTACCAAGTCGGGGGTTATGCCTTCAGTCAGCGCAACAAAGAGGGTACGATCGAAGACTGGCACACCTATTACGTGGTTTGGGATGCCGATGAATTCAACTTCTACGTCGATGACCATCTGAAGCTCACCGTCCCAAAAAGAACCTGGCATCCAGCCGGCGGAAAAGCCTATACCAGCGATGACGACTTCCCCTTCAACAAGAACTTCTACGTGATTTTGAACCTCGCGATCGGCGGAACCTTTGATGGCGGCCGTGAGCCCGATGCCGATTTCGTTTCGGCCGAGATGCAAGTCGACTACGTCAGGATGTACCAGTTCAAGTAGAATAAATAGGAGGCCTTTATGAGCGTACTCGATAACTTCATTCGGAAAAAACATCCCAATGGCAAGCCCTACAGCGACGAAGAACTCGCCGCTTATCGCGCCGAAAAGAAAGCTAAAAAGACCCAAGAAAAAGCGGATTTAGCCGCCGAAGAAGAAGATTTAAAACGCCGCGAAGCGATTTATAAGGCCACCAATCTTTACGCTAAAGAGCATAGTAAGGACGAACACATCGCCCCTAAAAATGCGTTCGT
>MVZL01000258.1 GCA_002068375.1 Tenericutes bacterium ADurb.BinA155 | reverse complement strand
CCGCTTTATTTTCATGGCGGCCATTGGCCCGGACATGGTCTTGGTAAAAGGTGGCGGAAGCGGAATTCGATTTGCTTTCGATCGCGTAAAGGCCCGAATTCGTTTCGGCCCATTTGCTGTAGGCGGCATAGGTCTTGAAGTGGACGATGCTGGTTCGATTCATCAGGCTCGCCATTTCGTTTTCAAAGGCGTTCGTGGAGGTGGCTTGGCTGAGGTCGACCGCGCTGGCGGTCCCGCTTGGGGCCAAGAAATAGAGGGTGGGGGTGCTGGCCTTAAGGACCGAAGCGAAGTTACTGGTCGGGAAGGCGGCGGAAAGCTCCGCCATGAGATTCGGCTCATCATCGCTGGCGACCCCATAAACGTAGGCCAGACTATCGAGGGCGAAGCCATCGAAGGTCGGCTCAAAGGCTAAGCAGTGGGAGCAATTCCGCCCATGATAGAAAAGGCAGACGTATTCGTAGGCCCGAAGATCGGCAATGATACTCGAGGCGCCCGAAGGCCATGTTAAATCATCGATCGTGTTTTTAGTGGCGTCCTTCCGCAAAAGCGACTCGCCATTTTGATCGATATAGGGGAGCTTGGGATCATCAGCGTTGGAGAAGGTCGGTGTGCTCCCACAAGAAAGGAGAGTGAGGCTGAGGAGGGGCAAAAGAAGGAAGCGTGCTTTTTTCATGTTCACTTTAATATAGCCTTCTCTTCGTTCTTTGGGACCGACAAAATGAAAAAAGAGCGAAAATGGACCCCCCTCTGACCTCTTTTTGAAGGGGAGGCGCGGATCGAGGAATCCTGTCTTCTCTTTCCCAAGGCTTTTTCGGTCTCCTCTCAACATTTTGTTTCTATCCTTAAGGGTTTTTCTTGCTATAATTTTTAAACAAATGGGGAGAAAATGTATGAAATCTTGGTTATGGGCCTCGGCCCTACTCTTTGGGTTTGCTCTGGTGAGCTGCGGGGAAAGCGGGAGCAGCAACGCGAGCGTTACTTCCGTAAGCTCAGCGACGTCCGTGATCGTCGATCCGGTGGCCCGTTACGCCGAAGGACGGCAAGAAGTCTTGACGGCCGATCAATTCCAATACGATTTTTCGTTCACCGCCTCGATCAAATACAAGAACATGTCGGCCCCGCTCCCGATCACTTATTCGGGAACGACCCAATGGAACAAATCCGGAGAGCACACCAACTATTTCCAAAGCCGGAGCGTTTCGGTCAAACTCTTTAGCGATGAATTCGCTTATCACACCTATGGTTTCAACCTCGATAAGACCTACGTGAGCGTCGATGGCGATGGCGAAGCCGATTTCAGTTCGCGGAAAACCGAAGTGGTGGCTTCCCTCGACTCTGGCGTCTTCGAAGATAAGAGCCTTGGCAAGTTCTTCCTCCGTTATTTGGAACCCGCCTCCCTCAATAAAGTGACCCAAAGCGGGAGCCGTTTTAACCTCGCGATC
>MVZL01000257.1 GCA_002068375.1 Tenericutes bacterium ADurb.BinA155 | reverse complement strand
GTGATTTCATCCGCTTCGGAAGCGACCTCATCTTCGATCGATAACGTCTTGATGGTCTTGGCCCCATCGATCGACTCCGCGAGCCAGCCGACGAAGTGCGAGTAGGCGTTTCTTGCGGTGCGGTGGGCCTTTAAGATCGCGTTTTCAAAGATCGGGATGATGATCATCACGAAGGGGATCGAGGCGAGGACCACTAAGGAAAGGATCCAGTTGCTGAAGAACATCGTGATCAGGGTGAAGATGAAGTCAAATAAAGCCCAGATGATCTGGATGATCCCCCAAGAAAGGACGTCGCCGATGCTGCTGGTGTCGTTCTGCATCCGGGCGATCAGCCAGCCCGAAGAAGTCTTATCGAAGTAGGAGAAGGAAAGCTCCTGAATCCGGTGGAAAGTATCGCGGCGAAGATCGGTCATGATCTCCATCCCGATCATATTGGTGAGGAAGAAGGTTCCGAAGATCGCGAAGCTCCGAAGCAAAATCATCACGCTGAAGAGGATGATGTAGTTCTGGAAGCTGAGGGCGAGGTCGAACCCGAAGATGAAGTGGACCGAGAGGGTGACGTCCCAAATGGAACTCGCTCCGGAAGCAAGCATCGAATCGGCGGCGCTATAGGCCGCCTTATTCATCATGGGGACGAAGGAGGAATCATAGAACGTGGTGAAGAGCATCGTGAAAAGCAAAACCAAAAGGAGCGGCCATTTGCGTAAAGCGTACTTGCCGATCCGGCCCCAAATCCCAAAATTGAGCTTATCGGGCAGGGCTTCTTCTTCAAAACTGCGTCCACTAGGCATACGGTTCCCTCCTTTCTTTAGACCATCCGCGACTGGATCTCGTAGATCCGTTGGTAAAGACCCGGCTTCGAGACGAGTTCATCGTGGGTTCCGATCTCCGCGACCTTCCCTTCATCGAGGACCACGATCAAATCGGCGTCTTTGGCGGTGCTGACCCGGTGGGTGATGAGGATGGTGGTGGTGTTGTTCTTCAGTTGCTTCAAATGGGAACGGATCGCTAAATCGGTCTCGGTATCGACCGCGCTAAGGGAGTCATCGAAAATGAGGACCGGAGCGTTGCTCATGATGGTCCGCGCGATCGCGACCCGTTGTTTTTGGCCGCCGGAGAGGGTGACGCCCTTTTCGCCGACCGGGGTATCGTAGCCATCCTTAAAGGAAGCGATCGTGGCATCGACCGAAGCGATATTGGCCGCCCACTTCACGTCTTCCATCGTCGCCTTTTTGTTGGCGAGGCGGATGTTCTCATAGATGGTCTTGCTGAAAAGGAAGGGGTCCTGAAGGACCGGGACGATGTTGCGGCGGAGGTAGGCTTTTTGAATGCTCTTTAATTCGACCCCATCGACTTTGATCGAGCCGGAGGTGTAATCGTAAAGTCGGGTGAGGAGTTGCGACAAGGTGCTCTTCCCCGAGCCCGTTTTGCCCATGATCGCGACGGT
>MVZL01000256.1 GCA_002068375.1 Tenericutes bacterium ADurb.BinA155 | reverse complement strand
TTTGAAGCCCGTTATCCCCACAAGGTTGCGATCCTCCATGGCAAGATGAGCGCGGAAGATAAAGAGGCGGCTTTGCTGGCCTTCCGGAGCGGTCTTTGCCCGATCCTCGTCTCGACCTCGGTCATCGAAGTCGGGATCGATGTCCGCGAAGCCGATTTGATGCTCATTTACGATCCTTCGCATTTTGCGCTTTCTTCGCTCCACCAACTGCGGGGCCGAATCGGCCGAAGCGGCGAAAAGGCAACCTGCCTTTTGGTCTATGACGACAACGATCCGGATGAACTCGATAAACTGAATGTCCTCGTCGCCAGTAACGATGGCTTCCATATCGCGGAAGAGGACTTAAAGCGCCGGGGACCGGGCCAACTGGCCGGGACCAAGCAATCGGGCTTACCCGATTTCCAATTCGTCAACCTGATCGACGACTTCAAAATGTTCGAATACGCGAGGGACGACGCGACCTACATCTTGGCCCACTCCGAGGAAAAGCAATTCGCTTACATTATCGGGGAAGCCAGCAAAGAGACCTCTGGCGTCTCTATGGCGTGATATTCTCATCTGAGTTCGTTATACTAACGAAGGACTAAAACCATGATCACTTTAGCAATCGACATGATGGGCGGAGATTTAGGCTCCGCGGCGACTTTAGGCGGGGTCAAGCTCTTTAACGAAAAGCACCCGAATGAAGTCCACTTTATTTTGGTGGGCAAAAAAGAAGAATTAGCGGGGACCTCCTTTGAAGTTATCGATACGCCGACGGTCTTAGCGATGAACGCGGGGGCCCTCGATGCTTTAAGAGCGAAAGATAGCTCGATGTATCAAGCGGTGAATCTCGTCGCCTCGGGGAAAGCCCAAGGCGTCGTTTCGACCGGAGCGACCGGAGCTTATCTTTCCGCCGCGGCGGTCTTACTTAAAAAGATTCCCGGGGTGTCCCGTCCCGCTTTGATTACGCCTTTCCCAACCAAGATCAAAGGCAAGAAGACGACGGTGCTCGATGTCGGAGCCAGCAATGAGAATAGCGCGGAAGAGATCGCCCAGTTTGCCTTAATGGGGAGCCTCTATAGCCACGAAGTGCTCGGGATCGAAAGCCCGAAAGTCTATCTTCTCTCCAACGGGACCGAAGAAGGCAAGGGCTCGCCTGAAGGAAAGGAAGCCACGAAACTCATCGAAGCCAACCCCAAGATTAACTTCTGCGGCAACATCGAAGCCCGCGAAGCCTTAAGCGGCGAGGCCGATGTGATCGCGACCGATGGTTTCTCCGGGAATATTTTCTTAAAAGCCGAAGAAGGAATGGCCAAGATGATGTCGGGGATGATGAAGGCCGCCTTTAAGCGGAATTTCTTTTCCAAGATGGGCTATCTCTTAGCGAAAAAAGGCTTCAAGGATATGGCCGAGACGATGGACTATAAAACCACCGGCGGCGCCTTACTCATCGGCGTGAATGGCGTGG
>MVZL01000255.1 GCA_002068375.1 Tenericutes bacterium ADurb.BinA155 | reverse complement strand
TCGTTGCGAACGATGCGCTCTCCCAACTGAGCTACAGCCCCAAAGGCGTTGTAATTATAGTGAAGAACACGCAAATTTACAACGCCAAGGAATCATTTGTTTTCGTCTTCGGGATTCGCAAGGGCGATTTCATCGGGTTTTTCCTCTTCGTCCGCTTCGGGAATCGGAGTGAAATCGCTATGGGAGATCTTGTCGAATTTCCGGTCGATTTTGCTGACCGTCGTTCCAAACTGGTCGGAAGACTTGCTCAAACTCACAATGTCTTTTTGCAGTTTGTCCCACCGCGGCATAAAGCGCTGGAATTCCGCGCTTAAGGCATTCAGCGAGGCATTGATCTTTTCGATATTGCGACTCTTGGCCGCATCGATCTGCATGACCCGGAAGGAAGCGATGAGCGGTTGTAAGATCGTCGGCGAGGCGATGATGACGTTGCGGCTTCGGGCTTCTTCCACCAGATCCTGGAATTCATTCTGAATGAAGGCGAAGACGCCATCATTCGGGACGAACATGATCGCGGTTTTAACGGTCTTTCCCGGAATCAAATACTTGCTGGTCTCGTTAACCCGGAGTTTGAGCGCGCCCTTGAATTTGGTCTTAAGATCTTCCTTTTCGACCTCGCTCAAATCCTTATTGCTATCGAAGAGGGTCTCATAACCCGTCAAAGAGAATTTGCTGTCGATGCAAAGGATTTGCTTATGGGCATCGCCATCAAGGAAGATCACGGCATCGGGTTTTAGTTCCGCTACTCCGTCCCCCGCTTTTTGCAAGATGTACTGGGTATCGTAGAGGACGCCTTTGGTCTCACCGAACATGCTCTCAAGGATCATCTCGAGCTGCAGTTCGCCGTATTTGCCCCGCTGCTGGTTATTGGTGAGAACGCCTTTTAAGGAAACGACTTCGCCCGAAAGGGATTTGATATCGTTCTGGGCTTGGCCGATCTCCCCGAGGGCCTTCTGGAGTTTCTCCATTGACTCCGAGGTGCCTTTAAAGCCGTCGGTCAAAGACTTATCGACCTTTTGGTTGATCGCCTGAAGGTTGGTATCGACTTTCTCGTTTAGGGTCTTGATCGAAGTATTGAGGTTATTGTTAATGACGTTTTGGAAATCGAGAAGGCGTTTATTGTCCGCGTCTTCCTCTTCCTTCAGGGTTTTCGTGACCGCGATCATCTGGTCGGCCACCGTCTTATTGATCGCGACCATTTGATCGCTGACCGATTTCGAAACCTGAAGCGGGATCGTCTCCTTTAAAGCAGCGATCGCGGCTTTGATTTCTTCGACGCCTTGAATTTGGTCCTTGTCGGGACCCTTCGCTTTGTTCGATTTTACAATCAGGATAATTGCGACGGCCACGCCGATAAAGGCGAGACACGATAGGACCAAGGTGATGATGATTAATACGGTTTCCATAGCACTTCCTCGCTGGGTTTATACAAAGTCTAACACAAATAGTTTCGGCCATAGGTCGCTATCTGAAAGTCAAGACTGG
>MVZL01000254.1 GCA_002068375.1 Tenericutes bacterium ADurb.BinA155 | reverse complement strand
ACGCCGTCCGCTAATTCCTTAAAACGGAGTTAAACCAAAGGGGCTATGTAAGGGTAGCCCCTTTTTGTTTGCCTTATGGGGCCCTGGAGAGACAAAAGTGCTTGTTTCTTTATGGAATAAAGACCTGAAAGCCCCTATAATAACCACGCTTATGAAAATCGATGTGATTATCCCCGTTCGTAACCAAACGGAAAAACTCTTAAGAAACTTAGCAAGCGATATCATCCCTTATTTCGATGGAACCGGCCTCGCTTACGACATTTTGATTTGCGCTGACCATTCATCCCAAGAAGAACTCGAAAAGCTCCAGAAGGGCTTAGCGAGCATGCCGGCCCAAGTGAAACTTCTCCCTTATGAAGATAAACCCGGCAAGGGCTGGGCGGTCCAAAAGGGGATCTTGGCCTCCGATGGGGATTATGTCCTCTTCATGGATGCCGACCTTTCGACGGATCTTCATGTTTTCGATACCATCAAGTTAGACTTAGGGAAATACGATGCCTTCATCGGTTCCCGCGACGTTAAAGGCGCAATCATCACCGAGAAGCAGACCTTCGTCCGCCGGATTACCCATTGGGGCGCCAAAACCGTCATTAAGAACAAGTTCCATTTGAAGACTCTTCATGATACTCAGTGCGGTTACAAGATCTTCCGAAGTAACGTCGCGAAGCTCATGGCGAAGCACCAGATCATCGCCGGCTTTGCTTTCGATGTCGAATATTGCTATTTCTTAAGCCTCAATGGCTTCAGCATCAAAGAAGTCCCGGTCCAGTGGGAGAATGACCCGGATAGCAGCGTTTCTCCTTTTAAGGCGTCCCTCAATTTCTATAAAGCCCTCGGAAAGATCAAAAAGAACAAGAAAAACTATCTGCTTTCCGATGCGGAATGGGCGAGCTTAGGCCGGAAAAAGCCGGAGGCGAAATAAGATGTTAATCGATCGAGCGGTGGTAGAAGTTCGTAGTGGCAATGGCGGGAATGGCGCGATTTCCTTTCTCCATGAAAAATGTATGCCCAATGGCGGCCCTGATGGCGGCAATGGCGGTCGCGGTGGCTCCATTTATTTCATCGCCAAAAAGAACGTGAATACGTTATTGGCCTTCCGTCATAGCAAGGTCATTAAGGCCGAGGATGGCGAAAAGGGCGATAAGAAGATGCGCTTTGGCCATCACGCGGATGACGTCTATGTCGACGTGCCGGTCGGAACCGTCGTGACCGAAGAAGAAGGCGGAGCTTTCTTAGCCGACCTTAAGCACGAAGGCGATATCGTGATGGTGGCAAAAGGTGGCCGCGGAGGCCGCGGAAATGCCGCTTTTAAAAGTAGCCGCAACCGGATCCCGAAAGTGGCCGAAAATGGCTTCCCGGGCGAACGGAAACGTCTGATTCTCGAGTTAAAACTTCTAGCCGATGCTGGACTTATCGGTTTCCCGAGCGTGGGCAAATCCACTCTCCTCAATATCGTTTCAAAAGCCAATGTTCCGACCGCGGATTATCCTTT
>MVZL01000253.1 GCA_002068375.1 Tenericutes bacterium ADurb.BinA155 | reverse complement strand
CAATTGCGATCAAAATAAAGAGGTTTTTGCCGTTTTCGGATAATTTTGAGTAAAACTTAGCCACAATGATTCCTTTATCACTTATGTGATATCGCTCAAATCGTAGTTTCAAAGCGGAGAAATGTCAACGGAAGTTCCAAAGAAAGATGAAATCGTTTTCGAAAAGCCACTTTTTTCCCTATGCATAGGACTAGAAAGATTAGCGAAGCGGGGTATGATAGCCTCATGTCACCCCTGAGTGTGCTCTATCTGCTCGTTCTCCCCTTCGGGGTATTGCTCTATTATCTGATCCCGAGCAAGGCCCGCTGGATCGTCCTATTGCTCCTTTCGCTCGGGTTCTATCTCTCGTGGAGTTACATCTATACCGGACTCCTCGTCATGGTAGCCCTAAGCACCTATGGGCTCGCTTTAGCGATTGAAGCCCTCCAAAAGAAAGGCAAAAACAAAGGGAGCACCGCTGTTTTCGTCCTCTCGCTCATTCTCTTGATCGGGCTCCTTTTCTTCTTCAAATACATCGATCTTCTCTTTAGCGGGATCGGGGGGATCCTCGGTCTTTTCCACATCAGCTGGTCCTACACTTTGCTCGATAAAATCGCCTTGCCGGTCGGGGTCTCTTTCTACCTCTTTATGGCCATCGGATACCTGAGCGACGTCCATGCGAAGAAATATCCGGCGGAGCGCCACCCCGGTTATTTCGCGCTTTTCCTTTCTTTTTTCCCGACGATTCTCGCGGGCCCGATCGAGCGGGCCGATCACTTGATCCCGCAGCTTAAAGCCGAGCACCGCTTCAGCTGGGACAAAATCGCGGAAGGCGGCCGTTACCTTTTATTGGGGTATTTTAAGAAACTCGTGGTCGCCGACATCATCGCTCTCTTCGTAGACCAGACCTTCAATAACTTGGCGAGCGCCTCGGGGTTAGCGGTCCTCCTCGCTTCCTTCTTCTTCGCCTACGAAATCTATGCCGATTTCAGCGGCTATAGCGATATCGCCAAGGGGAGCGCCGCCCTATTTGGCCTCGACCTCATCGAGAACTTCAACCAGCCCTATTTAGCCGATCGGAGCGCCGAATTCTGGCACCGCTGGCACATCAGCCTCTCCACCTTCTTCCGCGATTATGTCTACTTCCCGATGGGCGGGAGCCACTGCTCCAAGTTCCGATGGGCGATCAACGTCCTCGTCGTTTTCGCCTTATCCGGCTTATGGCATGGCGCCAATTGGACCTTCTTGCTTTGGGGCGTCCTTTTCGCCCTGTATCAGATCATCGGAAAGTTCACGATGCCCTTGCGGGACAAGCTCTGGCTGAAGCTGAAGCAAGACCCGAAACAGGGCTTCCCCCACGTTCTCCGGATCATCAACACCTTCATCCTCGTCGACTTCGCTTGGATCCTTTTCCGGGCGGATTCGCTTCAGGATTTCGGGGAAGCATTAACCGCGATCTTCACCCACTATGGTAGCGGCTATACCTTATTGGATCTCCAATGGTACTTCGGCCTCA
>MVZL01000252.1 GCA_002068375.1 Tenericutes bacterium ADurb.BinA155 | reverse complement strand
GTAGCCATTGAGGACCGGCATCCGAATATCCATCAAGATCGCATCGAAGTAACCGATGCTGGTCCGCGAAAAATCCTCGACCCCAATTTTGCCATTGGCCGCGATTTGGACTAAGGCCCCCTCTTTTTCAAGAAGGCGTTTTGCGATTTCTTGATTGAGCGGGTGGTCTTCGCAGAGCAAAACGTGTTTGCCTTGAAGCGAGGAGAAATCCGGAATTGCGACTGCGGGAGCCGCGGCCGCATCCGCTTGAACTTGAACTGCCGGGAATTCCAAATGGACGTGGAAGGTGGTTCCGACCCCTTGGGCGCTATGGCAATCGATCGTCCCCTTCATGAGGTCGACGAAGCGTTTCACGATCGAAAGGCCAAGGCCGCTGCCTCGGGTCTCGGAATTATCGTTCCGTCTCTCTTGGGTAAAAGGCTGGAAGAGAACCTTCTGGAAGGATTCGCTCATCCCGATCCCGTTATCGCTGATCACGTGATCGATCACCATCTGGTTCGCTTTTGGATCATAAACTGAGGTGACTTGGTAAGAAATCGTTCCGCCTTCTGGGGTGTATTTGACCGCGTTAGAAAGAAGATTGAAGAAAATCTGATTGGTCCGTAACTTATCGGCTAAAGGAAGATGAATCTGATCGGTTGCGGTTTCGTTCAACACGAAATGCTGGCCCTTGCCGTTCACGAGTGGGACGATGACGGAATTGAGGTAAGAATTGTATTCCGCAATCGAATAAGGCTCAGGTTTTAGGACGATTTTGTTCCGCTCGACCCGGCTCATATCGAGAATGTCGTTAATGAGACCAAGCAAGAATTGGGAGGAGGTGTCGATTTTGTTCAGGCAGTCTCGGGTCCGGGGCGGGTTCGCTTCGGTTTTCGCGAGATAGGTCATCCCGATGATACCGTTCAAAGGAGTCCGGATATCGTGGGACATCCGCGAAAGGAAATCCGATTTGGCTTCGCTGGAGGCCATCGCTTCGGCCCGCAGGGCTTTTTCTTTTTCGAGTTGGGCTTCCCGTTCCTCCCGCATCGCGACTTCGACTCCGACATCGCGGTAGGTCGAATAGAACACTTTGCCCCCGGCTTCATCTTGGTGGAACGTCACTTCTTGGCGAAGCCAATGGTATTGGCCATCCCCACCTTTGCAGCGGTAATCTTCGATCGTGAATTGAGCGAAGGAGAAATGATCGTGGAAAGTCTTCCGCACCCGTTCGACATCGTCAGGGTGAATCCCGGAACAAGCGTCATTGATGTAGGCAAGAATCGAAGGATCCTCGATCCGGGCATCGAAGGAAATGCGATTGTCATAGGCCGGGAAATGAAGGATATTGAACATCCGCTGGTTGACGTAGCGGATCATGACATGGTTGGGATCCTTCATGAAAAGCACGCTGATGCCAGCCGTGATCGAATCCATGATGTTTTGGACCTGCTCCGCCATCGCTTTGGCCGCTTCGGCTTCTTTCTTTTCGGCCAAAAGAAGTTGGGTGACATCGGAAT
>MVZL01000251.1 GCA_002068375.1 Tenericutes bacterium ADurb.BinA155 | reverse complement strand
GCCGCGCAAAGGGTGCAGGCCTTCCCGATCTTCTCATCGCCGACGACCGCCTGCAAGAAGACGACGCCATAGACGAGGTTAAAGGCATTGGCAAAGCCCCGGGCCATGAACGAAGAGATCATCATCGGGTAAATTTGCGGGATCAGGACCGCAAAGAGGTTGGAGAACAAAAAGAGGGCGCATCCCACCACCAGCATCTTTTTCTTGCCTTTGAAAAGCTTGAAGAAAAAAGGCATGCAAAGCATCGAAGCGATTTCGGCGATGACGCGCAAGCCATACCATAAGGCATAGTCTTGGTTCCCAACCCCCTGCCCCTTGAGATAGATCGTGAGGATATAGCCCAAGATGTTGCAGCCGCCATAAAAGAAAATATTGAAGCCGAGGTAGAGCAAAAACTGCTTATTCTTGAGTAAGGGGGTCGAAGCGGTTTGGCTTTCTTCGGGGGTGAGGGGCCGACTCGGAAGATCCTCCACCACCGGGAAGATGAAGAAAGAGACCGCGAGCCCCGCCAAAATCACCGCGGAAGCGATCGCGAACTGGATGGTGTAATTGATCGAGCTGAGGAAGAAATAACCGCCGATCAAAGCCATCGCGTAGGCTAAAGAGCCGAAGATCCGGATCGTCCAATATTCGACGTGGACGCGCTTCACCGCGACGGCCGAAGTCGCGTCGAGGACCTGGAAGATCGCGGAATCAAAGAAGCTGGTGAAGATCGTTAAAGCTAAGATCCAGCCGAAGCTTTTGGTGAAGCCAAAGGCCAAGAAGCCGCAGACCTCGGCCACCGCCCCGATCCGGAAAAGCCAGAGGTTCCGCCGGAAGTTCGTGGCGAATAAGGAAAAGACATAGTCGCCGATGAAAAGGAAGAACGGCACGCAGGCTAAAAGAAGGGACTGCTGCCACGCGGCCAGCTTCGCATCGACGAAATAAGTCGAGTAGAAAGGCGAAAACAAGGCATCGCCAGCGAAGATCAAGAAGTAAACGATCCGGTAGATCGTGGGGTTTCTTTTGGAGCTCATAGGGAACTTAAGCCTGAGCTTAAGCGTCATGATTGTAGCCTTTCCCTCAGGCTTTAAAAGGGGGGTTGAGCACTTTAGTAGGAAATCGTATCGCCTTATGGGTTAATAAGGGTGGCGAAAGCCAATAAGGAGATCAAAATCCATGGAAACCGAAATCAAAGAACTGAGTTTAGCCTCGTTAAAAGGCTGCCCCCATTGCGCGACGGCCAAGCTCGCCTTAGCAAAAGGCAAGGTCCGCTATAAAGAAATCCTCTGGGACGAGCCGGAAGGGGAGAAGATCATCGAAGGCTTAGGGATTCAAAGTGTCCCAGTCCTCTTAGTGCCGACGACCCAAGGCCTTCAGCAGATCGCCGGCGAAAAAGCGATCGCGGCTTGGGTGAAAAATCACTAAGGAAAAATGAAAAGAACGCGAAATCCTGAACCGCTAGACTCAAAGTAGACAGGTTATAAAAAAGACCCGTCTACTTTTTTGTTATCCTTATGGGAGAAAGG
>MVZL01000250.1 GCA_002068375.1 Tenericutes bacterium ADurb.BinA155 | reverse complement strand
GTCCCGCCCGAGATCGAGGAGGCCGAAGCCACGCTCACAGCCCCCGCTTTGAAGCCATCCGAAGAAACATAGAGCGAATAGGCGCTCGCGTATTGAGGCTTAATCGCGTAGCTCGTGCCATTCGAATTGGTCACAATCAGATACTTTGAAGTCGTGACGGCGCTTGACCAACCCGCGAGCAAACTATATTGGGTTCCGGTCGAACCGACCGCCATGTCGTTGCTGCCATAGGCGGCGAGGAATCCGCCGCTTTGTTTGAAGGAATAGGAGCCGCCATCGCCATAGTCCATCGGGCCATTGCCACCGCCAGTCTGAGAGACGACGGTGAAGCCGCCCGTCACGACGATATTGCCATTGCTATCGATGCCATCGCCCGCGGCCGCCACATAGGTATAGCCGCCCGAGATCGTGATGGTTGGAGTGGTTGAAGTCGTGCCCCAGCTGCTCCCCGAAGAATCGTTTCCGCCGGCCGCGTTAAGGCCATCATCGGAGGAAGTGACATAAAGCTTGCCGCCCGTGATATTGATATCGAGGCCTTCGATCCCTTCATAGGATTGAGTGATCGTGGTAGTGCCGCCGCTAATCGTGACTGTGGCATCGCTATGGATTCCTTGCGGAGCCGAATCGGATTTGGTTTTGCCCGCGGTTAAGGTGTACGTTCCTCCAGAAACTGTCACATTCCCCGTCGCATTGACCGCATCGTTATTGGCGCTATAGAAGGTGAAAGTCCCTCCTTCAAGAAAAGCCTGAAGATCGCAGTGCAGTCCTTTGCTTCCGAGCGATTGGGTGGTGGTGACGCCTTTGATGGTGCCATTTCCATCTTCCACATAAACGTTCGAAGCGGAATCTAAGCCATCGTCATAGGCCGAAATCGCATAGGTTCCCGCCTGAAGTTTGATTCCGGCGAATTCATCGGATTCCATTTTGGTGGTGTAGTCTTCGTCGACCTTCACCCCATCGCCGCCGGTCGAAGTCACATTGAAGGTGCCTTGATCGGTTGGATCACCGAGCAAAATATAGTCGTGAGCTTTGATCGCGTTATTCTTTGCGGTGACGTTGAGCGTTCCATTCTTCGCTTCGACTTTGGTATCGGAGCCTAAGCCATTGTTGAGATTCCCCGTCACGGTGAGGGTGCCAGAACCGACCACAGAAAGCTTCTTGTTGGAGAAGATCGCCGCGGTATCTTTCGCGGTCGCATCGGCCGAGGTTCGAGAATCGATGATGGTATTGGTGGTGCCGCTTTCTTTCTTGACCTTCAACTTTTCGCCATTGATCGAAGAAATCGGAGCGTAGGTGAGCGTTCCGCTCTTGGTGATCGAAACGCCATTCAAATCGAGTTCAACGGTTCCGTCATCGTCCGCGGTAATGAGAATCGTGCCGTTACTTAAGGAGCCGGATACGCTCCAGGTCGAAGCCTGAGAGATCGTCACGGTCGAACCGGAAACGCTAGCGCCTTTCCCCGACACCGTCGAGCCGGAATCGGAAAGAACGATGGTCCCACCGACATCGGGATCGACTGAGGTGCTGGTCGTTTTTGAAGAAGTGG
>MVZL01000249.1 GCA_002068375.1 Tenericutes bacterium ADurb.BinA155 | reverse complement strand
CCGGCGGCTTCGAAGGCGTTCGGGGACCAGGAATCATCTTTCCCGATTTCGTCGAAGCGGCTTATCTGGGGGAAGAATTGGAATAAAATCTTTCCCCGTTCCCCGTTGCGATTCTTCACGAAGGCAAGGTCGACCCCTATCCAATTTCGCTTGACTTCCATAATCATTGAAGTTCCTTCTTCGACCTTGCCGGCGGCGTCCTTTCTGGGAATCATTATCGCCCCCAGGTCGGCCCCATATTCGACCCCGCCCGATTCCTTGAAGGCTGAAATATCAGACAAGTCATAACTTCTTCGGGACAAGGAAGATATCGCCATTATCGAAGCCGACAATTCACGGGCGATTCGACGAAGGTCAGATACAACGGCGTCGACCCGGCTTCGTGGGTCTTTGAAGTCTTCAATAGTGGGGACGATTTGAAGATAATCGACGACAATCAGAAGACCTTCGGCGTTGGTCGCCCGTCTGACTTGCAAGCCGGCAAGTCGAATCATTTCGGGCGTTGTCGTCTTGTCGCCTTCAAGAATAAAGAATCGGCCGGCGGTCGAAGTCAAGATTTTATTCGAAGCGGTCTTGACCCGTTCCCATCCAGGGGACTTCGGGTCAAGTCGACCCCGAAGAATATCCCGATTTTCAATTCCCGATAATCTTGAAAGGGTCTTGACCCTCAATTCTTCCCGGCTTTGTTCAAGACTGACAAACAAACAGACGGCCTTCGGGTTCTTTTCGATAATCTGGTCGGCGACTTGCTTCGCCCAGGTGGTCTTCCCGACCGACGGGGCGGCCCCGACGACGAAAAGTCCTTCTGGAAGACCGTTGGCCAGATTATTGAAGTGCCGGAATCCCGTATCAAGCCCGATAAATTCCTTCTTGGTTTGCTTCGCTTCAAGGTCGGCGAAGTAGGTCGGCCAGTCTTCGGCTTCTGACTTGAAAGTCCCGACCATTCGCCGGCTTGATTCCTGGTCCATAATGATTTGACTTGTCTTCGACCATGCTTCGGCCGGGGTCAATTTTCCATCGTCAAGCGTATCTTTGACCTTCTGAATCGCTTCATTCGCTATTCGCTTTTTCGATTCTTCGACAAAGATTGATAAATAGGCTTCGACCTTTCCCTGGTCTGGAATATCCATTCCTTCAAGCCGGCCGACAAAGTCAAGAAGGCTTTGACGTTCCTTGACCTTTTCCTTGTCGGTCGATTCGGGTTCTGGAATGGTCGCTTCCAGGGTGACCCGGTCGACGTGCTTCATCTGGGACAAGGCGGGAAAAGTCTTGTCGGCAAGTCGGCGGTGAAGGTCATAATAGAATTCTTTCGGCCGTGTTTCTGTAATAATCCTTGCGATAAGTTCCGGCCGGCCAGACAAGGCGGCTTTAAGAAGCGTTTCTTCAATAGTCCTGATTTCGGGTCGATTCGGTTCCTGGGCGTTGAAGATAAGGTCGGTGAAGTCTTGATTTGTCATGATTCGGTCTCCCTTTTGAATTGATATAATAGGGAAGTCCGGGCGTTAAGCCTGGTCTCCCCCGCCGGTCAAGTTGGTCGCTTGGCCGGCG
>MVZL01000248.1 GCA_002068375.1 Tenericutes bacterium ADurb.BinA155 | reverse complement strand
GAATCCGCCGTTTTACGGAATGAACCACGATCTGCAAGGCTCCGTCCGACAACGGTTTCGGCAACAATTGAGGTCGCTTGACTAACTCCGAGAGTGACAAGGATATCCGTGATATCGATATCGACATCTTGTTCCGAGGTAATGGTCACGACAGTTCCAGCCGTGGCGACATTCGCAACGCCTTCCATCGCTGTGATCGCAGCATCCAAAGCCGTCATGGTCGTCGCCTGGTCGGTGTCAAAAGTCACTTCCGCGATCGGCTCGCCATTGATGTTCATGTTGATTTTATTCAAAGCAACAAAGTTGGCCGAGAAAGTAATCGTCTGGACTTGCTGCTTTCCACCAAATCGCACGAAAACCGCATCATCAGGCGTCACGGCCTCTTCGACCTTGACATAGATTCGGCCCTTGCGAATTCCGCTAATAGCCGACTTAGGAGGATAAACGATGTTTCCATCAGCATCGGATTCCATGGCGATCGTACGAACCGCAACGCCAACAACGCGGGCGACTGCATCCGCATCGGGCAATTTCACGCCGTCGTCATCACCGATGATTTTAAACAACGCTCGGCCAGCCGGGATGGCTTGGACGGGGTTGTTGTAAGTTAAAATGTCATTGTTTCCGCTATCAGCGAGGCCGCCCTCGGCTCCGATTAGGGGATCATTAGAATAATTCAATTGCATAGACTCTCCTTTGAGGCTTTAAATGGGTTATTTCGATTCCTTTTGGCGCCAAGCGTTCCTAGAATCTTCCAAATACTTCTTTCGTGCGTCAGAGTAAGACAAAGCACCATCGGCTTTGTTAGCCGTCAGGATATTCGCCATATTCTTTTCACCTTCGGAAGAATCGACTTTGTCTTGCTTGAAATCCAAGCCCAACAAAATTCCGTCTAAGAATAGATCGGATGCGGAATCGAATTTCATGTCAGGACGGGCCTTTTCAGCGATCTTTTTCTTAACATCAAGGTCACTTAAGCCGTCGCAAACGAACTCTTCGCCCAAAAAAGCTTTCGCCTTCCCTTCGAGATCTAGGCGGGCCTTGACCAACTTCATGCAATCTTCTTTCCCATGGACCGGAGCCGCGTTTTTCAGCTCTTCAATCTCTTTTTCCTTCTCTTGGAGCTGGCTCTCTAAGCCGGCGACTTTCCCGGAAAGCTCTTCCACTTTCGCATCGGCGCTCTTCGCTTCAGCTTCCGACTCTTCCAAGGAGTCCAACTTTTCAGAAACGATTTTCGCCAAAGCATCCGGGGCTTCGTATTCAACACGGTCAATAGTGATCTTTGCCATTTTTGGTTCTCCTTGTGAGTCGGGTTTAACCTCTCTCACCTCTTTGATGGGTTGTATTTCAACTTTGCTCGAAGCATCCATCTTGATTCTAGCTTCGGGCCCTGCTCGCCCGTCCGTGACGATTGCGAGGTGATTGTAAACTATGTTTCGCTGAATAGCGTCGTAAGCCACGCCTTCAAAAACTCCTGCTGTAAATTCAACATCGCAAAGGTAACCGCAGGATAATTCGCGTTTTCGGCTCGATTCGACATCGTCAATCGCTT
>MVZL01000247.1 GCA_002068375.1 Tenericutes bacterium ADurb.BinA155 | reverse complement strand
TTAAAAGCGATGCCGGTGTCTTCTCAAAAGAAGGCCTCGACGATGGCACGAGACTCTTGCTTGAAACCATCGCCAAGACTGATCTTGGAGAACGCATCCTCGACCTTGGGTGTGGAGTCGGACCAATCGGACTAATCCTGGCTCACCTCGACCCGAAACGTCACGTCTGCTTAGCCGACGTGAATTTACGGGCCCTCGATTGTGCGAAAGCCAATGCCGAAAAACTCGGTGTTTCCTCGCAAGTCGAGATCGTCGCCTCAGACGTTTACCACAGCATTACCTCCACATTCGATTGCATCGTGACCAATCCGCCAATTCGCGCGGGTAAGAAGGTCACGTATGCGATGTACGCGGGCGCGCCCGACCACCTTAGTCAAGGCGGTCGCTTGATCCTCGTCATCCGGAAACAGCAAGGCGCTGAGTCTTGCTTCGCTTACCTCCAGACTTTGTTTAGCAAGGTCGAGAAGGTGGCGCAGAAGAAAGGATATCGCGTCTATATCGCGACCAAATAAGGAGCATCTTCATGGCTAAAGAAGAACAATTCGTCACTGCTTATAAGAACTACAAAGCCGGGATTAACTCTCGGATCAACTTCAACAAGATCAGCGGAAGCTTGGACTTACCCTACCTCGTTGAAATCCAAACCGATTCCTACAAATGGTTCAAAGACAAAGGAATCGATGAAGTCCTCAAAGAGACTTTCCCGATCGAAAACTACGCCGGGACCATTGCGATCAACTACGTGTCTTGCCGCTTCGAGAAGCCGGAATACGGCCCGCTCGAGTGCAAGGCTAATGACCTCACTTATTCAAGCAAGCTTAAGGTTACGCTTCGCCTTTCCTTCAAGGGAAGCGGCGAAATCAAGGAAGCCGAAGTCTTCATGGGCGACGTTCCGCTCATGACCGATTCGGGCACTTTCATCGTGAATGGCGCCGAGCGGGTTATCGTCTCGCAGATCGTCCGTTCCCCGGGTGCGTATTTCCAAGATACTCCCGATAAATCCGGCATTCATACCTACAACGGCGAAATCATTCCGACCCGGGGCACTTGGCTCCAGTTCGAAAGCGATTTGAAGCACGTGATGTGGGTCCGGATCGACCGGCAACGCAAGATGCCGGCGACCATTCTCTTCAAGGCCCTCGGGGTCGATGATGAGAAGGCTTTAATCAGCTATTTCGGCGACACCGAGCAGATGCAGAACACCTTAGCGAAGGATTCGGGCATCAAGAGCAGCACCGATGCCCTCGTCGATATTTTCCGCAAGTTAAAACCGGGCGAGCCGATCACGCCGGAAGGCGTCGCGACTTTCTTGGTCCAGAAATTCTTCGATGATAAGCGATATGACCTTGGCCGGGCCGGCCGTTACAAGTACGAGAGCAAACTCGGCATCTATGACCGCCTCGTCGGCCGTCTTCTCGCCGAAAACCTCGTCTCGGCGGAGGGCGAAATCTTCACGAACAAAGCCGGTCAGGCTTTCACGAAAGACTATCAGCTCACCAAGAGCGATGTCCAAGAACTCAAAGACGCCGAATTCTTCGAAAAAGGCGCCCACGAAAAAGAGATCAAAGTCAACAAGAAGCTCGATACCAATAGC
>MVZL01000246.1 GCA_002068375.1 Tenericutes bacterium ADurb.BinA155 | reverse complement strand
AATTGAAGTCGGTGGTGTCGCCATCGCCATAATAAGATACGGTGACGGGGAGGCAACCGCCCCCACCCTGGCTATTGCTGATATACGGGGCATCCAAATCGGTTTGGGTGAGCTTCGGGCCTTGAAGTAAGCGCGCTTCGCTCATTGGGCAGGCAAGCACCCCTAAATAAGAAAGATTATCCGCGGTGAAGGGCACCCAATCGTAGGGTTCAAAGACCGCGCGGCCGACTTGGTATTCGTTTTTGCGGACCAAAGAGCAGGCGGCGCCCCAAGCGGTTTGGTAGCCCGGGACCCCTAAAGTATCGACCCGTTTCTCCCCGTGGAGCAAAACCATCGGGTAGGTGCCATTATTAATCAGCTGATCCGAAGTAGCGTTCGCCTTCTTGACGAAAGAAGCGTCCGATCCGGAATCGGCGATCACGTAAACGCTTTTCGGGGCCAAGCTTCCGCTTAAGCTCACCCGATAGGTGATGCTTTGGCTCGTCCCTTTATAAATTCCGATGCTATAGGAGGATAAATCAAGGGAGGCCGTGCCGATATTGGCGAGTTCCACCGCTCGCGAAATCGGAGAGGATCCGACCGCGAATTCATTGAAAATGAGGGGGCTATCAGCCTCAAAAGGAGCGATGAATGAACTATTGTCTAAAGAAGACGTTGCCGAAGTTTGAGCGTTAGAAGAAAGGGATGTGCTCGAAGTCGAAGTCCCACAGGCGCCTAAGCTCAGAATGCTTCCGGTGAGCGTGAGGACAAAGAGACGGGATTTCATGCGCTGGTCGAAGGGGAGGAACTGGGTTCACTGGTGCTCGCGACGCTCGAAGTCGAGGCCGCGGCGAAATAATTATCGATGGCTTTATTGACGGTCTTGCCGACTTGGGAAATCGCGACGGTCGAATCGACGAGATCATAACCGTTTTGATATTTGCAGTAGAACTTCGCGGTGAAGGCGGTCCCGGTCGCGGCGAAATAGAAGGTCGCGTAGTTGAGGCTCAGATCCGGAACGGAAGTCAAAACGTTATAGACCCCAAGGTACTCCGCGAATTTCTTAAGGAGATCCGCGCTTTTCCCATCCTTGTTGAGATCGAAATACCCGGTGGTCGCGTCCTTGATCTCCGGAACGAAGGCGGCGGCGAAGGCCGCTACTTCGGCTCCGAAATCATTCGGGTTCGCATAAAGGGTCCGGAAATCAGCACTCGTCGTTGAGACATTGTCGCCCAAAGTCAGAACATTGCTGGTTTGGGTGTATTTGTAGACCCCGGCCGCCACGCCGGCTTTTGCATCAGCCGCAACGTTAACTAAGCCGAAATCGGTCATGGAAGCAAAGTTGGAATAATGGAAATAGCAGCCCTTCTCGACATAGGTCGAAAGGATAACCGGGGTAGTCTTGGCGCTATCACTCAAAAAAGGGAAAGAAGCGCTGGTCGTTAAGTTGGTGCCAAACGAGCTGAGAACCGAGGTGAGGGTATTTGGATTTTTGATGGACGAGGACGAAACGGCGGCGCTGGAACCACTGCTGACCGAATCCGTGCCGCATGCGGTTAAGAAAAGTGGAAGAATCGAAACCAAAAAGAGAGCCTTTTTATTCATAGCGCTTTCATTATAAAGAAACGCCTTCTTCGTTTCA
>MVZL01000245.1 GCA_002068375.1 Tenericutes bacterium ADurb.BinA155 | reverse complement strand
GATCCTTATGTCTATGGCCGCGACCCCGCCGAAGCCTCCTCCTTCGTCGTCCCGACCTGCAATCCGGATTCGAAGCAATGGGGCCGCGGTTACTTCGCTCGGCTCACCGGCGCGAACGCCGAATTCCTCAATATGCTCACGATCATGTTCTTAGGCGAGCACCTCTTTAGCGATAAAGAAGGCGTCCTGTCCTTCGAGCTCGATCCGAAACTTTCGAGCGAATTCTTCGACGGCAAAGGCGAAGCCTCGTTCTTGCTTTTCAGCAAGACTGAAATCACCTACCACAACCCGAAGAAGCTGAATTGCTACGAGGGCGTGAAACTCGCTTATCTCATTAACGGCAAACGTTATGAGAAGGTCGAAGGCCCCTTAGCGGAGCAGATCCGTAACGGGACGATAACCCAGATCGATGTTGAGGTCTCCCGATGAAACGGGCGGGGTTACCGTTATTTGCTTTCAGCTTTCTTAGCCTCGTTCTTTCGTCCTGCAGTTTTTCCTTGAATCTCAGTTCTTCGACCGCGCCGATTTCCGAAAGCTCTTCGGAAGCGGGCACCACTTCGGAATCCTTCGAAACGAGTTCCGGCCCGAGCGAAGAAACGACTTCAAGCGCGGAGGCGACGAGTTCCGAAGAATCCTCATCGAGCCCCGAATCTTCGAGCTCTTCGAGCGAAAGTTCGTCGAGTTCAAGTTCGTCGAGTTCCCGCTCGTCCAGTTCCAGCAGTTCTTCTTCGAGTTCGAGCAGCTCTTCCTCTTCGAAGAGTTCCAGCGCCTCGAGCGAAGGCTCCGGCTACGTTCCCGCGGGTTATCACCTCTCCTGGAGCGATGAATTCACCGGCTCTTCCCTCAATACTTCCAATTGGTCTTATCAAATCGGCGACGGCAGCGATACCGGGGCCGGGGCCGGTTGGGGCAATGGCGAGGCCGAATACTACACGAATAGCAATGACACCGTGAGCAATGGCCAGCTCACCATCTCTGCGAAAAAACAGACGATGGGGAACTATTCCTATACCTCGACCCGGATCCGGACCTATCAAAAGGTTTCGACGACCTATGGCTATGTCGAAGCGCGGATTAAGCTTCCGACCGTGACCGGGATGTGGCCCGCGTTTTGGATGCTCCCCGAAAGCAACTACCTTAATCAATATTGGTGGCCGACTTCGGGCGAAATCGACATCATGGAAGCGAAAGGCCGAATCGCCAATCAAAGCTCGAGCGCCCTCCACTACTCCGCGGCGGGAACCACGAGTTATTCCCATACCTATCAGACCGGAACCCATACCTTGGATTCGATCGCCAATTGGCACGTCTATTCCTGCCTATGGACGAAAGATGGGGTTTGGTTCAATGTCGACGGGGTCAATCACCTCTATGTTCCCGAGACCACTTGGAATTCGGGTTACGGCACCAATGATGGCGCCCCCTTTAATGCCGGGTTCCATGTGATTCTGAACTTAGCGGTCGGCGGCCAATTCGATAACTATCAAAATCCGCCTTCGGATTTCGTTTCGGCCGATATGGCGGTGGATTATGTGAGGATTTACGCCCAATGAAAAAGCAAGCTCTCTTCGTTCTTCCTTTCTTCGCCCTCACCCTCAGCAGCTGCGGCGAAAGCGTTTCGTCCGCCCTTTC
>MVZL01000244.1 GCA_002068375.1 Tenericutes bacterium ADurb.BinA155 | reverse complement strand
GGGCGATGCTGCAACGGCGAATCAGCTCGGACGTGGATGCGTTTTTGAAAGAGCCTTCGTCCGCTTACATCTCTTTGTACACGAATGATGTCGAAACCTATCGCACTTCCTATATCAATCCCCTGATTCTTCTTTTTGAAAACGCGATTCTTTTTATCGCTGCCCTCGCTTATCTTTTCGTGATCTCGTGGCTTCTAGCCTTAGTCGTCCTCTCCTTCTCAATCGCGATTCTATTTCTCCCGATGTTCTTTGGAAAACCGATTGCGCGGGAGCAGAAAGAGTATTCGACTCTCCAAGGCGAATTCCTCGGCAAACTCAAAGATCTCTTTCTTTTCTTCCCGATCATCAAAACCGCGGGGGCGGAAAAGGAAGAGAGCCATCGTTTCCAAAAGGAGAATCGGGCTTTTGAGGGCGAACGGGAACGTTACCAAAATTTAGGTAGTCTCTCCTATGCGGTCAATTCGGTCTTTGCGAGCTTCGCTCAGATCGGGATGATGGCGTTAGGGGCCTATTTGGTCATCAAAGGCCAGCTCACCATCGGCTTACTTATCGCCGCGACCCAGCTTTCCAATAGCATTACGAACCCGCTCAGCCTGATCGTGAACTGCTTAAGCCAAATCGCGGGGAGCAAGGCGATTCGGGCCAAACTCAATGCCGAACTTGCCCTCAGCCCACGGGAAAAGCCCTATTCCCTCAAGACCCCGCTCCAAACGATCGTGTTTAAGGATGTGAATTTCGCTTATGGTTCTAAGAAGGTCCTCCAAGGATTCAGCCATGAATTCAAGCGGGGGAGTAAGACCCTGATCGTCGGACCTTCCGGGGCCGGGAAAAGCACGTTACTCAAACTCGCCCTCGGCTTTTATGGGGATTACCAAGGCCAGATCCTTCTTAATGACTTCGAAGTGAAAGACATCGATTCTTCTTTATATTCCGACCTCGCTTACGTCCCGCAAGAGACCATGATCTTCGATGACACCCTCCGTTACAACATCACCTTGGGGAGGGAGTACTCGGAAGAAACGATCCAGCAAGCGATTAGTGCGAGCGATCTCACTTCGGTGATCGCTGCTTTGCCTTTGGGCCTAGATTCGCTCGTCGGGGAAAATGGCGGGAGCCTCTCCGGGGGACAAAGGCAGCGGATCGGTTTAGCTCGGGCTTTGGTGACGGGGAAGGGGGTCCTGCTCTTAGACGAAGCGACCTCGGCCCTCGATTTAGCCGCTTCCACCCAAGTCCATGCCGCGATTTTAAAGAGCGACCGGACCGTGATCGAGGTCTCCCACAAAATCAGCCCCGAAGAAGCCGCCCCCTTCGATTCCGTGATTGATTTTGGAAAGCTTTCTTAACCTCAAACCCTTAAAGGAAGACAGGGGTCCCTTCTTTTTTCAAATCTTTCCTAACCTCTTATTTATAAGAGGAAGGTTTTAGGTTAAAGTATTCGCATATGGTAGCCAAAACAGTCAAACCCGCCTCCTACATGAAGAATGCGTTCAGCTTCCTCATCGACTTCGCGATTGCCGTCGGAATGATGGTCCTTCTCTTCTTCACCGTGGGGGAGCAGTGGATCTTCAAAGCCCAAGGCTTTTCAACTTATCAGCAAGACCAATACACCTATATCGTGAATTCGGGATTAGCCAGCGCCACGAAG
>MVZL01000243.1 GCA_002068375.1 Tenericutes bacterium ADurb.BinA155 | reverse complement strand
CGCCGATATCGATCCGGTTGCCTTTATATTCGGCAGTTCTTGAAATGCCGCCGATCTCCGAACTCGCTTCATAGATGACCGGATGGATTTTGGCTTCCGGGTGCTTTAAAAGCTCATAGGCCGCGGTGAGTCCCGCCGGGCCGGCGCCGATGATGACGCAAGTCTTCATTTGATCGCTCATTTGTTGATGTTGTCCTTTATTTCTTTATTGGAGGATTCTTCCGCTTTCGGGGCGATGAAGATCCACTTTTTCCGGCTGAGGTAGTTCCAAACGAGCACGATGAGGGTGCTGAGGCAGAAGATGACGAAATAGATCCAGAAGTTGAGGCTTGATAAGAAGGACCAATCGCCATGGAAGATTCCTTTCGGAGCATTCGAGCCATCGACGATATTGATCCCGCCTAATAAGAGGAGGTAATGGGAACCATAGAAGATGCCTTCGCTGATGAGAAGGCCAATGAAACCCAGAAG
The DNA here is from genome assembly GCA_002068375.1 of Tenericutes bacterium ADurb.BinA155. The sequence goes on along the minus strand of MVZL01000243.1, from coordinate 1,185 downwards.
CACGAAAAGCCAGAACTTGCTTTGGGTTTTGGCCGCTTGTTTGTCCGCGACGTTTTGGAAGACCCAAAGGATCGAGAAAATATAGTTCACGATCACCCCGATCACGAAGCCGGCTAAGGTCGAAATCCCAAGGATCAGCCAATCATTCTGGCCTTTCATTAAGGAGGAGACCCCTAACTTCGTTAGGAAGTCGAAGATCGTGGCGACAACTCCAATCACAAGGAAACGTAAAATCTCTGGGCCCCGCGCGGCGGAATTCGTTTTGTTTTTCTGCATGCCGCTATTGTAGGTTCTTTCGAAAAAGACCTCAATAGTCATTACTCCCTTTTTGTGCCCTTTCTTCGCTTAAGCGAAAAAGAGGTTTCTTCGGGGAGTCCGCTAGGCTAGACTAGAGCCATGCCAGAACTGGGAAAACCCGAAACCTCGAAGAAGAAAAAAGCCGCGGCCGATCAAAGCCAAGTCGTCTCGGCGTATAGCGAAGAAGGGAAGGCGCGGAACGCCGCGCGCCCTAATGGGCTTTCCCGCAAGTTCAAAACCCTGTTGATCATCCTTTACGTTTTGCTCTTTTTCGCTGCGATGGCAATCATTTACTGCGCCTGGAAGTTTAAGTGGTTTTAACTTCTTTGCCCCGTTTGACCTTTGACCCCCTATATAAAAGTAGGAGGTCATTTTTTATGGATGAGACGAAATTCGATCATGCCGGGAAGTTACTGATGTGGGGGTTAATGCTTTTAGGGGTGGGGGAACTCGCTCTTGGGATCTTCACCTTCATCAAGTACAAGGATAGTTCCCTCTGGTTCGCCTACTTCTTGCTGGAAGGCCTTAGCAAAGCGGTCTTAGGTTACTGCTTACCCTGGATTTACAAAAAATTCCGGAAAGATCCGGAGGAAGTGGAGCACCACGAAGAAGAGAGTTAATTAAGGAGACGGAACGCCCCGGCCTTTTCCAGGGCGAAGTGAAGTAGGCAAGCAAGAACCGCGCAACTGACCCCTTGGATCAGGTCAAATAAGCTATTGAAGGTGGTTCCGATCCCAAACATCGTCCAATAGCTGAAGAAGTAGACCGCGATCATAAGGGTCGCTCCGATAAAAGGCGAGAGGTAACGGAGGACCTTATGCTTTTTCCATAGAAGGAATAAGGCGCCGGAAACTAAGCCCATTAAGCCTTTCGCCGCTAAGGTCCAGG
>MVZL01000242.1 GCA_002068375.1 Tenericutes bacterium ADurb.BinA155 | reverse complement strand
TTAAAGTAAGGTAAAATCACACCATTATGTCCTATGAATTTTTAAGCATCGAAGCGAAGTGGCGGGCCTATTGGGAAGCCCACCAGACTTACTATTGCGATACCCACGATTTCTCCAAACCCAAATACTACGTCCTCGATATGTTCCCTTATCCTTCGGCCCAAGGCCTTCATGTGGGCCACCCCGAAGGCTACACCGCGACCGATATCGTGGCTCGGATGAAGCGGATGCAGGGCTTCAATGTCCTCCACCCGATGGGCTGGGACGCTTTTGGCTTGCCCGCGGAGCAATTCGCGATCAAGAACAACCGCCACCCCGAGGAATTCACCAGGGCCAATATCGCGAACTTCAAAAACCAGATTCAATCCCTCGGCTTTTCCTACGATTGGTCGAAGGAACTCGCCACGATCGATCCCAAATACTACAAGTGGACCCAATGGATCTTCCTTCAAATGTATCAGCACGACCTCGCCTATGTGGCCGACGTGCCGGTCAACTATTGCCCCGACCTCGGGACGGTCTTAGCCAATGAAGAAGTGATCGATGGCAAGAGCGAACGCGGCGGTTTCCCCGTGATCCGGATGCCGATGCGGCAATGGATCCTCAAGATCACCGCTTTTGCTTCGCGCCTAGAAAAAGACCTCGATCTTTTGGATTGGCCGAAGTCGACTTTGGAGATGCAGCGGAACTGGATCGGCGAATCCGAAGGGGTCGAAGTCACCTTCAAGATCAAAGGTTCGAAGGAATCCTTCCAGGTCTTCACGACCCGGGTCGATACCTTATTTGGCTGCACCTATTGCTGCTTAGCCCCCGAGCATCCTTTCGTCAAGAAATACGTGAGCAAAGCCCAAAAGGAGGAAGTCGAGGCTTACGTCAAAAAAGCCGCGGCCAAATCGGAGCTTTTACGGACTTCGCTCGAAAAAGAAAAGACCGGGGTTTCTCTCGGCTTCGACGCGATCAACCCGATCAATGGCAAAGTGATTCCGGTCTATGTCGCCGATTATGTCCTCGGTTCCTATGGCTCCGGGGCGGTCATGGCGGTTCCTTGCCACGATGAACGCGATTATGCCTTTGCGAAAAAGCACGGCATCCCGATGATCCAAGTCCTCGAAGGCGACGTGAGCCAAACCGCGATGACCGGGGATGGCAAACACATCAATTCCGAGTTCGCGAATGGCCTCGATATCGTAAGGGCGAAAGCCGCGATCAGCAAGCGCCTAGAAGAAATCCACGCGGGAAAACGCGTGATTAATTACAAACTCCGCGACTGGATCTTCTCGCGTCAACGTTATTGGGGCGAGCCGATCCCGATCATCCATTTGGAGAATGGGAAGACGGTGGGGGTCCCGGAAAAGGAACTGCCGCTGGTCCTTCCTGAAATGGATAAGTACGCGCCGAGCAAAGGCGGCAAACCTCCGCTCGAACACGCGCCCGAATCGTGGCTGAACGTCGTGGTGGATGGCGTGAAAGGCACCCGCGAAACCAACACGATGCCGCAATGGGCCGGGTCTTCCTGGTATTATCTCCGTTACATCGATCCGAATAACGACGAGCAATTGGCCGATCCGAAACTCCTCGAGCACTGGCTCCCGGTCGATCTCTATATCGGCGGACAAGAGCACGCGGTCCTTCATTTGCTCTACGCCCGCTTCTGGCATAAGTTCCTCTACGATATCGGCGTGGTGAAA
>MVZL01000241.1 GCA_002068375.1 Tenericutes bacterium ADurb.BinA155 | reverse complement strand
GCTTCCTTTTTATTTATTGAGCGTAAAGAGCCCCCACCCTTGACAAGCATGCTAGACTTGCCTCATGAGACAAATCATCGCCCAAAAAAGTTTCGATCAAGAACGCGCTTTATATCACCTCGAGCATGCCGATGTGACCGCCTGCCATTTTGCCGGGCCCGCCGATGGCGAGTCCGCCCTCAAGGAAGCCCGGGACATCACGGTCAAGGATTGCTCCTTTTCGCTCCGTTATCCCCTTTGGCACGTCCAAGGGTTCACCCTCAGCGATTCCACGATGGATGAAAAGACGAGGGCCGCCCTTTGGTATGACCAAGATGGGACGATCAAGAATCTCCATAGCACCGGGATCAAAGCGGTCCGGGAATGCCACAATCTGGAGATTAGCGATTCGACTTTCGTGAGCCCCGAGTTCGGCTGGAAGAGCAGCGACCTCACCCTCGATCACGTCGACATCACCTCGGAATACGCCTTCCTCGATTCGAAGAACGTCACTTTCAAAAACTCGAAGCTCCAAAGCAAATACGCCTTCCAATACATGGAGAACCTCTCAATCCAAAAGAGCATCCTCATCACCAAGGATAGCTTCTGGCATAGCGTTAACGTGGTGGTGGAGGATTCGATCATCGAAGGCGAATACCTCGGTTGGTATAGCGATCACCTCACCCTCAAGCATTGCGTGATCAAAGGGACCCAGCCCCTTTGTTATTGCACCCACCTCACGCTTATCGATTGCACGATGGAAGATTGCGATTTGGCCTTTGAATACAGCGATGTCGAAGCCGATATTAAGGGTCATTTGATTTCGATTAAGAACCCGAAATCCGGCACGATCACGGTCGATGGGGTCGATACCCTCATCGAAAGCGATCAAGTCTATCCCTGCACCGGCAAAGTCATCATCCGCAAAAAGTAAGCGTTTTCGAAAGAAATCGGCCGCTTTTGGGTGTATTCTATTTTTGCCAGCTACTTTGAAGAGAAGGGCTGAGCGGAGGTAGACCTAAATGCTCTTAACGATCGATATCGGGAATACCCTGACCGATTTAGGGATTTTCGATGGGGAGAAACTGCTCTCCACTTACAAGACCAAATCCGATCCTGAAAAGTCCTACGAAGAATATCAGGCGATCGTCGCCCTCTATATTCAAGCCCACCAGATCTCCGTGAAAGATATCACGGGTTCGATCATTTCGTCCGTCGTCCCTTCCTTAGCCCGCGTCTGGAGCAAAATCTGCACGGACGTTTTTTTGTCGAAGCCGCTCATTTTGGGGCCGCATTTAAAGACTGGGCTTCCGATCAAAGCCGACCATCCTAATGAAGTCGGAAGCGACCTCGTCGCCGATGCGGTGGGGACCCTCCATAAATATGGACCTGGCGCCGTCATCGTCGATCTTGGGACCGCGACAAAAGTCATTCTCCTCGATCGCGCTGGCGCCTTCTCGGGCGTCGCGATCGCCCCGGGCTTCAAGATCTCGATCGAAGCCCTCGTCGAAAACACCGCGGCTTTGCCGGAGGTTTCACTTCTTACCCCCAAATCGGTGATCGGCAAAAACACCGAGGACGCCATGAACTCCGGCATGATTTATGGGACGGCCTTCGCGGTGAAAGGCTTAGCCGATGCCTTTGAAAAAGAAGTGGGTTACCCCCTCAAGCGCATCTTGACCGGCGGGAACGCTCCTTACGTGAAGGATGTGCTG
>MVZL01000240.1 GCA_002068375.1 Tenericutes bacterium ADurb.BinA155 | reverse complement strand
AGGCGATGACGTAACTCGAGCTTTGGGCAAAGCCAAAGAGCCCGCCGATCGGGAAGATGATGAAGAGAAGAGTATTGAGCACAGCGGTTAGGCCCGCCCAGGAATCCCGCTTGGTCGGATTGCTGACGCTGCAATAATTGGCATAGACTCCCAGATGGTAATACGTGGTGTTGCTATCGTCATAGGTATAGGTATAGGTGCTCCCGTTTTGGACAAAACCGGTTCCGTTATAAAGGTATCCCGTCCCCGGGGTCACGGTCACGGTTTCGCTACTGACCGAAACGTAATCCTTGGGATTCGCCAAACAAACAAAGTAGTGAAAGACGTAGGGGGTGTATAGCGTATCGCCCGGGCAATGCGCTGTTCCTTTATGAGTGACCGCGAAAGTTTCGCCGCCAGTTAGAGGGATGGTGTAAATCAAATTCACAAAATCGGTGGGTTTATAGTCGTCCGAAACGGTCGAGATACTGAGACAGACGTTGTAATAATGAGGAAGGTTGCCGTCCGCATCCGTGAGGTGATGGAGCAAGGCAGCGATTTGGTCCTTAAATAAGTCCACGGGGGCGCTATAAGAAGCAGCCCATTGCTGAAGATAGGCAAGGAAAGTCGTGGTTTCGGTGGGCTCGAGCGTGCCAGTCCATTCGACATCGACGCTATGGTAGCTTCCGTAACCGTCCCAATAGGTATAGGACATTCCGGTCGGTTCCAGTTTTTGGGTCGAGTAGAAATTGAAGTTCGCGGTTCCGCTATCGGCATAGGCTTCGAGTTCCGGGGCGGTATCGCCGCCAAAGTTAATCGAGCTGCCGGTGACACCCCGAGGCACATCGAATAAGCCAATCGGATTAGCGGAAGTCGCGCAGGTGATCGTTAAGGGGGCACCGCCCGTGTAGGTAATGGACTTCGAAAAAACATAATGATAAAGGACCGCATCATCGGCGATTAAAAGGGAACGGCCGTTGGCATAAGCGGTTTCAAGATAAGCCGCATCGGCATAAACCCCGGCGATGCTCGTTGGACTGCTATAGGAATCAATGAGATGGACCGCATTAGGGGCGATGGTGGTTGTGACGCCGGCCTTCGTGACTTCAATGCTCGGGTAAGAAGGCGTCGCCGAATAAAGATTGCTCGGCGTCGTCATATAAGGTAGACCGACGAGGAGGTTACGGGCGGTCGTGTCGGTGTCGGTGAGGTTATAGACGGCGCTATAGGGGCAATCCATTTTCTTGGCATTAGCTCCGGCGGTCCAATCAAAGGAATAAGCTTGGGAGTTGAGTTGGATCTTTTTATCGGTGATCGGAGCAAGGCTGGCGAAGCTGGCTTCCGAGTAATAATAAGGCGAAGAGGCATCCACGGGGGTCGCGGTTTTGGGGTTAACCAAAAGGAGAGAAACAAGACTGAGCCCGAGTCCTAATCCGAAAGCAATCTTCATTTGGCTCTTCATACGTTGCCTCCGTTTAATTGATAAAGGACCGCCGTGCAGAACGCGGCGATTAACGCGATCGTGCAGATCGAGCAGACGATGGTCGAGGCAATGGCCATCCCTTTCAGCTTTTTGCTGCGGATGATTCCTAAAATCGAGAAAGTTAAGCCAACGGGGGCAAAGATCTGGGTGATTCCTAAGAAAAGAGAAACGATGGTGAGGGTCTCATAACGGGACCATCTTTTGGCGGGGGCGCTTACGGGTTCCTTTTGAGGCGCTTTCG
>MVZL01000239.1 GCA_002068375.1 Tenericutes bacterium ADurb.BinA155 | reverse complement strand
AAAACTCCAGCCCGCCGCTTCCACTAGGGGCTGCGCGATCTTTAATTGCACGACGGAATTGCTCTCACTGGACGTGTAGAGGAATCCGACCGAATCGATATTGGAGAATTTCTTGAGCAGATTGATTTCGGCTTCGATCGGCCCTAAGTCTGAGGTCCCTGTGACGTTGCCCCCGGGCTTATCCATGCTGGCGATGAGGCCACTTCCGACCGGATCGGTCGCCGCGGTGAAGAGAACCGGGATCGAATTGCCGACCGCAAGGACGGCTCCTTTTAAGGCAGTGGCGCTGGTGGTGGAGATTCCTAAGACCAGATCGCAGGAGCTGGCTAAGCTTTGCGCCATCGCGGTGTTGGTCGCCCCATCCCCATTCGCGTTATCGCTTTTGAGGGTGATGTTCTTTCCTTCTTCAAAGCCATTTTCTTTGAGGCCCTCAACAAAGCCTTTCTCGGCGTTATTGAGCGCATCAAAGGAACCGATCTTAAGGGTTCCGATGGTTTTCCCGCTCGACCCGCAGCCACTAAGGGCTAAGCTTCCTAAGAGCAACGACGTCCCGACAAGAATCGACATTTTTCCGTGTTTCATTGGGTTGTCCTCCTTTAAGAACAAAAAACCGGATGCCCACCATGGCATCCGATCTCGCTTCTATTTGCTTCTAGGTGCCACGATGTTTTGGTCGCTTCACCTAGCAATAGGTAAAACGACCTATCGATAGTAATAGAAGTAGAAATAAGCGAAATTTCCGATGGATTGAACTGATGTTTTCATCATGGGTCCTTGGTCCTTTCCTTATTTCCGAGACTGAGTATTAGGCCGGGATAAAAATTGTCAATCCTTTTTTGCACGGGGATTAAGAAAGCGCTAAAAAGTGTGATTGGGTTTTGCTTTTTCTTGGGCTAACCGCGACAATGGTTTTTGAAGAAGGTTGATTTATGGAAACTGAAGATGCTTCGCTCTCCTTTACTTTTATTAAACCCGATGCCGCCCCCGAAGATATCGCTTTAGGACTCGCGACCGCTAAAGCGAACCACAAAGCGTATTTGATCACGAGCTTAGCGATCTATCAAAAGGTCCAAAAGCTCGGGGAACATGCCGCCTGGGATTTTGTCCCGATCGTCGGCTATCCCGATGGGCTCCTTGAGATCTCTTTAAAGAAAGAAGAAGCGACGGCCGCCTTCCATTTTGGCGGGGCTGGCTTAGTCTATGTCATGAATCCGCAGAGCCTCGACGATAAGGACCTTCTGAAGAAAGAACTCGACGATATCCTTTCGATCCTTCCGAAAGAGGACTTACCGGTCTATCTCTATTTCCCTTACGCGGTGAACGTGGCCGAAAAGAGCAACATCAAAGTCGTGACCCTGCCTTATCCGAACATCAAAATCGCCTATCAAGCGGCGGTGGAGCCGGGCGCCCCGATCGTGAATGCCTCGGTGGAAACGGCTAACGCGGTCCTCGTTCCGAATTCCGCGGAAGCGAAGAATCTCCCTTCAAGCGAAGTCGCGGTGAGCCAAACGCCGAAAGAAAAGAAAAAACACCATGTCCTCACGCGGATCGCGGGGATCGTCTGGACGGTTTGCATCGGGTGGTGGCTGGGGATTCTCTATTTCGTCGTCGGCGCGTTCTATTGCTTCACCATCCTCTTTATTCCAGTGGGGATTCAGATGTTCAAAGTCGGGACCCTCGCCTTCGCCCCCTTTGGGAAGTCGGTTCAATATAACAAGAC
>MVZL01000238.1 GCA_002068375.1 Tenericutes bacterium ADurb.BinA155 | reverse complement strand
AAGAAGGTCCTCCGGAAGCTCGAGTCCCAGAACCCGGTCTACGTGAAGTCGAAGAGCGAGGAGCTGATCGCGAGGCTCGACTCGGTCTTCGGCGAGGGGAACACCCCGATCTGCCAAGAACTGATTCGGAGAATCGTGAATAACGCTTAATCGCCTTAGCTTTGGTCTATCGAAAAGATTCAGTTTCCAAAGCCGGCAATCGGATGACGCAATCAAAAGGATGACCCCCGCTTACGGAAGCCCGGGTCATCCTTTTTTCTCACTCGTTATTCTCTTCAAACCCCTTGGTCAAAATATTCACGAACATGAACATTTTTATAAATATATTCACAAACATGAATATTTAGTTATACTAAGTCTAAGGAGATTTTTATGGCCATTTCTTACGATAAACTCTTTGCTCTTCTTAAGGAGCGTTCCCTCCAAAAGACCGATTTGGCCCTCGGGGCAGGATTAGCCCCCGCGACTTTAGCGAAGCTTTCGAAGAACCAAGAGGTATCGCTCAAGATCATCCTCAAGATCTGCCGCTACCTTCAAGTCCAACCTGGGGATCTTCTTTCCTATGTCCCTGATCCCGAGATTGCTCCCTTATTAGACCGGCTCCTTTCCGAGAAGAAAAGTGGCTTAAAAGGCGGAATCTATCAGCAAACCCAAATCGTTCTCACCTATAACTCCAATCATATCGAAGGTAGCAAGCTCTCCTATGATCAAACCCGGTTGATCTATGAGACCAATACCTTACTTAGCGAAAAGGAAGCCGGGGTCGCGGTCGATGATGTTCTGGAAACCGCGAACCACTTCGCCTGCATCCGTTATGTCCTTGATCACGCGTTAGAGCCCTTAAGCGAAGGTTTCATTAAGGAACTCCACCGGATCCTTAAAACCGGAACCCATGACGCCAGCCTTGAATGGTTCGCCCTCGGCGATTATAAGAAAGTTCCAAATCAGATCGGCGAAAAGCCCACGACCGCTCCGGAAGCGGTCGCTAAGGCCATGAAAAAGCTCTTAGCTTCTTATCATGCGAAAGCTTCGATCTCTTTTTCCGATATCGTTGATTTCCACGCCCAGTTTGAAACGATTCATCCCTTCCAAGATGGCAATGGCCGGGTCGGCCGGCTCATCGCCTTCAAGGAATGCCTTAAAGCGGGCTTGGTCCCCTTTTATATCGATGAGGACATGAAAGTCTATTATTACCGGGGACTCGCCCATTATTCCTTGAACAAGAAACAACTCCTTGAAACCTGCTTAACCGGACAGGATAAATACAAAAAGATCCTCGATTACTTTCGGATCCCCTACCCGGAAGAAAAGAACTGAGCGGCGATAGGATCAAGAAAGGGGCCCCGTGCGGAGTCCCTTAAGCGTCTTTACTATCTTTACCAGAGGGTTGGCACGCCTTTCACGTAATGCCAATAGCCCGCGTGCTCTGTCTTAGAATACCAATAAGCGGTCCCGCTACCAAAATTCCAGCGAGATTCCCAGTCTGAAGGCTTGAAGGACGCTTCGCAATAGATTTTCAGGCCCTCGCAGCTATCGAAAGCGAAATCCGCGATGCTCGTCACACTATCAGGGATGACGATGGAGGTCAGGCCGGCGCAGCGACAAAAGGCATACCCACCGATGCTCGTGACGGAATCGCCGATTGTGACCGAAGTGAGGCCGGCGCAGTTATAGAAGGCATACCCACCGATGCTCGTCACGGAATCGGGGATGGCGATGGA
>MVZL01000237.1 GCA_002068375.1 Tenericutes bacterium ADurb.BinA155 | reverse complement strand
GGACTTCGGCCGAGCCGGAATCCTTTTCGTTCTTGCCGTACTTCTTGATGATCGAGACGGTCTCTTCTTTGGTTAGAGCCATTGAGGGTAATTCTCCTTTCTTTGTCGTTCACGGCGTGCTCAGTGGGCGATCCGGAGAGGGTCAGCTCGGTGGGCAGTCGCAGTTGATAATATAGGCTTTCTTCGTAAGAAGAGCAACAAGATTTCTTACTTTTTGCCTTGGCGCTTTTTGATCGCTTCCAAGATTTGGAAATTGTTCATCTGATGAAGGGCCTGGCTCTCTTCTTTATCGAGGGCGACCAAAGTCTCCCGATTGCTCTTTTCTTCGGCGACCACCGCATCGAAAAGCTTCGCTAAATTATCGCTAGCAAAAATACGCTCCAAAAAATCACGAGCCTCGGCAGGAAGTTCTTCCGTTTCTCCATAAAGATCGCGATAGGCTTTTTCGATCATTTCAAACGATAACGCCTCACCTTTTTCATCCGAGACTTTGAGGATCCCGACGATGTCGCTAAGGTCGCGATAAGGCCGGAAAGAGCGGAGTTTCACCGCGACCAAATAAGGTCCTAAAACCCGCCGGACCTCGAGGCAATGTCCGAAGGTTCCGAAGTAGGTCGAATAAAGGACAAGCTTCGGGGTATAAGAACTCGTCATTTTGAAATCGTCATTCAGCCATTTCGGATCGAGGTTCTCTTGATCCGCCACCGCTTGGATCGAATCTCGGAGCTCGTCATCCCCGTTAATGATCCCATCGATATCGAAAGAAGCGAGGCGGAAAGCGTAATACGAAATCACGACGGCCCCACCGACTAAAACCAATTCCGCTTTGCCATGACCATGGGTCCGTTTATGGTAATCTTTGGCTAATTCGTAGAGTAAAAAGCTCAGGTTATCTTTGGTGATTTTCGGGGGTTCAGACGACATTATGAACGTCCCCTTCATAGATATTGAAACGAGCAAATTCCGGGATCGCTTCCGCTTCGGCTTTTTGAAGGAGAGTTTGATCGTCGAGTTTCTTCAAAAGCAAAACGCTGGAAGGATAGACCGGATTCCGTAGTTTCTTCGAGCGAATATCGTTATAATCCGCCGACTGAGGCAAGGCGTTAATTCGGCAGAGATAGTCGACCATTCCCAGCAAATAATAGCAATGATAATAAAGGCGGCGTTGGTAGAGTTTTCGAATCTCGTTGGAGCTCAAAATCTCTTGGAGAAAGTCGAGGTCGCCTTTCGCCTTAAGTTCATGGCAGATATCGCTCCGGAGCAAATCGTAACTCGAGTTCAAATCCGCCTCGTCGATTTCGTGGAAGAGTTCATCGAGAGAAATCTTTAAAGCATCGGCCAAGCGATGAGCGGTTTCGAGGCTCATCTTGAACGGGTCGGTTTTTCGGGTCAATAAATCATTCACGGTCGTTAAAGGAATCCCGCTTTCTTTGGAAAGGCGGTACGCCGTCCATCTCCCCTGCTCGATCCGCGTAAAGAAATCCATATTGATATTATATCGGAGCACCGCTATATTCACAAGACCGTTTGCCCTCGGCGAAAACGGAAAGGAGGCTTTCCCTTCGTTACTTTAGTAACGGACCGGCCTAAAAAAGTTATTGCGCCTACGCCCGCGCGAGACTATGATTTAGCGCGGAAACTCGCTAGGAGGGTACCCCCATGAAAATCAGAAATATCGCCATTATCGCTCACGTTGACCATGGCAAAACCACCCTCGTCAATTCGCTTTTAACCAAAT
>MVZL01000236.1 GCA_002068375.1 Tenericutes bacterium ADurb.BinA155 | reverse complement strand
AGATATTTGGCCTTCAAGGTGGTGTTATCGGTAACGTAAGGTCCGAAAGTCACCGTGACCGAAGAGACGGGAACCGCAAAGTTAAGGGTAAAACCGCCATTATGGCCTGAAGCCCCGATATGAAGGCCGCCATTAGGAAAATGGCCAACGCCATTAGGGATATTGCCAAGCCGCCCGTCCGCCGTCGCGGTACCTGTCAATCCTTGGGTCGTCCAAACATTGCTGGCATCCTTCGTGCCCGTAACAAAACCATCGTACTCATAATATTCGAAAATGGAGGGATTGTCGTTCACCGAGTAGCCGATATCGAGCGAAGTCGTGGTCGGAAGATAAGAGGTGACGAGATCGGGGTTCTCGCTTTGCATGGCCGTTTCTAGTTGACTGATAATGCCGGGTCTCTGACTGGCGTTCCATTTATTGAGGTTCACCTGGAAGGGAGTGAGAGTCTTGCCATTATAGTAAGTGAGCCACATCGAATCTTTCATATGGCCATTAGCGTCGACTAAGATCGCATCGCTCCGACCCGAAGCGAACCAGTTCGCGTTCGAAAAGCTCACATCGGCGGTCCGTTCTTGGTTCACGGTTTCGCTGCTGCTCGAGGATTGGGCGGCGGCGTCATAAGCGGCAACCGGGGCGGACAAAGACGAAAAAAGGAAAGCGATGCTGGCGAAGATTCCGCCAAGAAGCGTCATAAAACGAACGCTCGCTTTCCCCTCTTGATTCATGCCGTAGATCCCCCCGGATCCTGGAAAGACTATAGTCTTTTCAAAATGATTTGCAATAAGGGTGATGACATTATGTCAAGACATGATAGGAATTTCGCTCGAAAATGACGGTTTTCGTCCCTTTTCGTAATGTTTGGACATAATGAAAGCGGTTACATGAAAAAGGCCCGAAGAAATCGGGCCTAAAAAGTCGAAAAGTATCGATCAAATCACAATATTGACGATCTTCCCCTTCACGACAATCACTTTTTTGATCGGTTTACCAGCAATATAGGCTTTGACTTTTTCATTGACGAGAGCGGCCGCTTCCACCGCTTTCTCATCCGCGTCCACGTCAAATTCCATCACATCCCGCATCTTGCCATTCACGGCAATCGCAAGTTTGACGGAGCTCTTCACGAGTTTGCTCGGGTCGTAGGTCGGCCATTTCGCGTAGGTGATGAGGTCTTGGTGGCCGAGCTTCTGCCACATCTCTTCCCCGGCGAAGGGGCAGACGCAGCTGAAGATCTGGACGAAGCCTTCAAGGTAGGGCCGATAGATCGACTTGGCCTTATAGACATCGTTGATGAAAACCATCATTTGGGCGATCGCGGTATTGAAGCTTAAGGCCTCAAAATCTTCGCTCGCCTTCTTCACTAAAGCGTTGTAGCTAAAATCAAGTTCGCCCGAGTTGGTCGCGCTGATCTTCCCGACGAATTCCGGCTCATCGACGAGGCGGAAGCACCGCTCGATGAAACGATGGGCTCCATCGAGTCCGGTCGTGGACCAAGGTTTGGCTTCACTTAAGGGTCCCGCGAACATCTCAAAGAGCCGGAGCGAATCGGCGCCATGGCTCTTCACGATGGTATCGGGATTGACCACGTTACCGCGCGACTTGCTCATTTTCTCGCCATTGTCGCCGAGAATCATGCCTTGATGGTAGAGTTTCTTAAACGGTTCGGGGCATTTGACGATGCCTAAATCGAAGAGGAACTTATGCCAGAAACGGGCATAGAGCAAATGGAGGACGGCGTGCTCTTGTCCGC
>MVZL01000235.1 GCA_002068375.1 Tenericutes bacterium ADurb.BinA155 | reverse complement strand
CCAAGGATTTTTGCTTTGGAGCGGCGGCTCAAAGAGAATGAAGGAGGCCAAGCCGAGCAAAGGGCAAATCAGATGAGTGAAGAACATGTTGGGGAAGCTGAACATCGCTAAGCCCCGCTTAAAGTAGAGGCAAGCGGGCTCCAGATAGACGAAGACGGTAATGAAAGTCGTCATGGTCGCCGCCACTCCAATGAGTCGAATCACCATGATCGCCGGCGGGATCGGGGCGTTTTTAAGAAGGGCCCGCCCTAAAAAGATCATCATCAATAAAGAGGTGAGGGCCAGCAGGGTGTTCGAACTTTCGGTGAAGAAATGGAACATGAAGGCCCCTTGGCCTTTCCCGCCGATAAAACCAAAATAGCAATTGAGAAGAACGTAGAGCTCCAGCAGGAATAGTAAGACGTTAAGATAAAAACCAATTTTGAGCCGGGTTCTTGAAGTCATGCCGGTATTATAGCCAGCCTATTTGGTTTTAGGAGATGAAAGGGCATCCAATTTGGACAAATGGTCCTTAATGAGGTCATGGCAATGGCTGGCTAAATCGATCGTGTCCATTTTGGCAAAGCTTTCCGGCTCGATCACTTCGAGAATATCGAGGTTCACCCGGGTCGGGCGAAGCCGCTTGAAATTATGGGGAATCTTCCAAGTATCATGGAGGGAGACCACCACCAAAGGCTGCTTCCCCCAAGTCGCGACTTTGAAGGCTCCGGGTTTGAATTCGTGGATCTGATGATCTTTGCTCCGCGTGCCTTCCGGGGAAATCACAATGCTGGCTTGGCTAGACTTCACGATCTCGCTCGCCCGTTTGATCGTCTTGACCGCTTCAAAAGGATTGTCGCGGTTGATCGCCAAATAACCGCCGTATCCCATCCAAGGGCCGGCGACGGGGATATTGAAGTTCTCGGGTTTGGAAACGCAGATGAGCGGGTAGCCCCGGAAACGGGAAATGACGACGAATTGGTCGAAATCCGAAAGATGGTTGTTGATGATGACAAAGGGACCTTTTCGACCTTTGAGTTTCTCTTTGCCCGTGACTTTGATCCGGGCGCCCATGAGGAAAAGAGCCTGCCATGTCGTCTCTTCGAATTCCCAATAGACATAGCGGGAAGCGTGATCGCTCACCTTCCGCTTTAAATTAAAAAGGCCGGTAAACCACATGTAGGCACAATGAAGGCCAAAGCAGACCAAATAACCGAGGGGGACCATGAGAATCGGCACAAAAATCCAATACCACTCCAGATAGAGTCCTAAGAAATAGTAGGTAGAGCCCGCCGCCGCGAGGGAAAGAATCAACCAAATCACGCTAAGAACCATACGTTTACTATAGTAAAACCTCGAAGCAAAAAGGGTTAGGAATATATCTCAAAAAGGCAGGCAAATCGTTTTAAAGGAGAACGATTCCGTGGGCTTTCGCTTCTTCTTGTTGCTTTAAGCTCCATAAGGAAGATTGGACTTCCCCGATATGGGCTTTCTTTAAGAAGAATAGGCAAAGCCGGGACTGGCCGATTCCCCCACCGATCGTGAGGGGAAGTTGGTTTGAAAGAACCGCTTTTTGGAAAGGAAGGTTCGCGCGGGCTTCTTGCTTCGTTAAAGCGAGCTGCGCTTTTAAGCTTTCGGCATTGACCCGGACGCCCATCGAAGAAAGCTCCAGAGCAATATCAAGAACCGGATAATAGACGAGAATATCCCCATTAAGGGACCAATCATCATAATCGGGGGCCCGCTTATCATGGGACTTGCCATCGCCTAAGGCTCCGCCGATCCGTTCAATGAA
>MVZL01000234.1 GCA_002068375.1 Tenericutes bacterium ADurb.BinA155 | reverse complement strand
CGTCCATGATGTAGTCATTGAGGATCTGGTGGCTCGTCTCCGAAACCGCCGGATCTTTCGCCATCAAGATGAGGGCGTTTACGAAGTCGTTATAGGTTTCGCCGGTATAGGGCGGTTCTAGTTCTGCCGGAACAATCCGATAGACCTGGCCGTTCTTCGGGAAGGAGATGGGATTGGGATCTTTTAAGGCGAGGAGAAGCAGCAAAGCATAGGTCCGGACATAGGGGTGACGATTCGAAACCACAATCTGCCGAAGCAAGGCGATATAGTCGGCCAAATGGTGACTTTGGACGAAAGAAAGCATCGAAAGGACCTCGTAGTCATCGGGGCTATTAAGGAGTATCTTCTCCACTTCTTCGGGCGAATAATCCTTCACCATCGTCGCGGCCCGTTCATTGCTCCGAATGAGGGCGGGGGCGGCCCGAAGCTGCTCTTCGACCGCTTGCGAAACATAAGGCTGATTGCTGAACCATTCGAGATCTTTATAGGCTTCATCGAACTGCTTTTGGATGAAGCGGAGCTCGAAGGTGACTTTCATAAGGAGCACCGGGTTCGCTTGATAAAGCTCGGCCCGATTCTCGGTGAGCAACGCTAAAGCGGGCTCGGGCTGATTTAATGAAATATAGGCGGTCGCCCGATAGAAAAGAGCCTCGGGATCGCCCGAACCTTTGGTGAGGTCGAGGACCAATTGGTATTCTTTTTTATCCATCAAAGACTTAAGGGAATCCATACAGCGTTATCTTACACCGTGGCTTCGTTTTCAAAAAGATATCCCGTCATCGATAAGGAGCCATAGATCCGGCGGTCATTGAAAACGGTGACCCGATCGCTTGGATAGGCTGCGCCAAGAAGATAAAGAAGCGGCAGGAAGTGCTCGGGAGTCGGGACCGATTTCTTTGCGATCGCCCCAAACTTCTCATAATGGACCACCGCTCCATAATCTTTTTTAAGGATCGCGTCTTTGACCGCTTGATCGAACTCGTCGGCGAAGGGGAAGCCATCGGTTTTGTCCCAATCCAAAAGTCCGAGGTTATGCACGACATCGCCCGAAGCAAAAAGAAGCACCCCTTCCTCGCGAAGGGCTTGAAGCTTTTTCCCGAGGGCGAAATGCTCGGCGGGGGAAAGATAGCCATTGAGGCTTAAAGAGAGGACCGGGATATCGGCCTCGGGGAAAATCCATTTGAGCGGCGCCCAGCTTCCATGATCAAGGCCGCGCGGAGCAAGACTCGCTTCCGGACCGAGCAAACTAACGATCCGTTTGGCCAAGGCAGGATCCCCCGGAGCCTCGTATACCACCTCGTATAGTTCTTTCGGGAATCCGTACATATCGTAGATCATCGAATTCTTTAAAAGCGAAGACACCATCGTCTTTTCCGCGTACCAGTGGGCGGAGATGGCCACAATTGCCTTCGGGCGCGGGAGTTTGTGGCTAAGGGCCCGCCAAGTCCTTGAAAATTCATCGTCTTCAATCGCGGACATCGGGGAGCCATGCCCCACGAAAATCATCGGCATTAAGGTTTTATTCATAAGAAAAGATTACGCCCCTTTGAGCCGAGATGCCCTTTTGATGCATTTTCCTTTTTTGCCCTTCATAATGAAGCCATGAAAAAACTCTTTGTTTATTATTCCTTATCCGGCAATGGGGAAGCCCTCGCGAAGCTCTTTAGGGAACGGGGCTATGCGTTGCTTAAACTTGAAACCGTCAAGCCGATCGGGAAGATGAACTTCTTCAAGATGGTTCGTTATGGCGGCAAAGCCACCTTCCATAAAAAGGCGAAGCTCCAGCCGTATG
>MVZL01000233.1 GCA_002068375.1 Tenericutes bacterium ADurb.BinA155 | reverse complement strand
ATGGCGTTAGGTAGGCACTCTAACACCGTCGCGTCGACTTCGATACAATCTTCTTTACTCAAATGAACTCCTCCTATCTTTAGAGTTTGGTGAGAATTTCATAGCCGTCTTTGGTGACGACGATCGTGTTCTCATAGTGGCTGGTGAGCTTGCCGTCTTTCGCGACGACCGTCCAGCCATCCTTGAGGGTTCGAACTTCGGGCCGGCCTTCGAGAACCATCGGTTCAATCGCTAAGGTCATCCCTTCTTCCAGAATCGGCCCGGTGCCCGCTTCCCCATAATTGGGAATATAGGGATCTTCGTGCATGTGGGTTCCGATCCCATGTCCGGTATAGTCCCGGGGGACGGAGCAGCCGTTCGCTTTCACGGTCTCTTCGATCGCGTGCTCGACATCGCCAAGGTGGGCCCCAGCATGAACTTTCGAGACGCCATTGTAGAACGCCGTTTCCGCGATTTTGATCATGCGGAGCGCCCGTTCAGAGCAAATCCCGACGGGATAAGTCCTGGCGGCATCGCCCACATAACCGTTTAAGGTCGCGCAGAGGTCGAGCGAGACGATATCCCCGTCCTTCAAGATGATCTTGGGGGAAGGGATCCCGTGAATCAGGACCTCATTGACGGAGAGGCAAACCGAAGCGGGATAGCCATAGTAGCCCAGTTCGGTCGGAATTCCCCCCGCGTCGCGAATGACCTTTTCGGCCACATCGTTGAGGGTTTGGGTCGAGACGCCCGGTTGCACGAGCGGCTCGATCGCTTGGAAGACGAGGGCAACAACGTGCCCAGCCTTCCGCATGAGTTCCACTTCACGTGGACTCTTGATGATGATCATGCCACCGACCTAAGGAGTTTTTGAATCTCCTTATAGAGGGCGATATGTCCAACCATTCCATCGAAATGATGGAGAAGATTAGCTTTTTTATAGTAGTCGAGGAGCGGCTGGGTGGACTTGTAGTAGTTGGCAAGGCGGACCTTTAAGCTCTCCGGATTATCGTCTTTCCGCTGAATCAGGGCCGATCCGCAGATGTCGCAGATCCCGTCCTTCTTCGGTTTCATGTCGTTGACGTTATAGGAGGCGCCGCACTTCGGGCAGACTCTCCGCCCGGAGATCCGGCGAACTAATTCCTCATCGGGCACCGAGATATCGATCACGCAATTGACCGGACGGCCGATCGTGGGACCTAATTCTTTGAGCGCTTCCGCTTGGGGAATCGTCCGGGGGAAGCCATCGAGGAGATAGCCTTCGGCGCAGTCGGGCTGGCTCAGCCGTTCTTTGACTAAGCCGACCGTGATGTCATCCGGGACCAAGTCGCCGCGTTCGATGATCGCTTGGGCTTTAAGACCAAGCGGAGTCTTCTTCGCGATCGCTTCCCGGAACATATCACCCGTCGAGATATGGGGGATTTTGAATTCCTCCACGATCTTGGTGGCTTGGGTGCCTTTGCCCGCGCCGGGCGGGCCCATCAGAATGATGTTTAACATTAGACGTTCACTCCTTGTACTTCTTCAAACGACTTGCCAGCGAGTAGGCCATCGATCTGGGCGTTAAGCTCGATCGCGACGCCGACGACGATGATCATCGAGGTGCCGCCAATGGCGAGGCTGGTGTTATCACCGAACACGCCCGAGAGCGTGAGGATGACCGGTAAGGCCGCGATGAAGCTGAGGGCGATCGCCCCGATGCAAGTCACGCGGTTAAGGACCTTTGAGACATAGCGTTCGGTCTCTTTGCCCGGCCGGATGCCAGGGATGTAGGAGCCATTCTTTTGGAAGTTATCCGCGAGATTCTCCGGATCGATTTGCATCTGG
>MVZL01000232.1 GCA_002068375.1 Tenericutes bacterium ADurb.BinA155 | reverse complement strand
CCCGATCCGCCGAGGACTCGGCGTCCGTTTTCAAGCTTGAAGCCGACATCGACTTCCACCGAAGGTTCGGTGAAGGGGAAATAAGAGCTGCGAAGGCGGATCGAGCGTTTCTCGCCGAACATCTTTTTGACGAAGAGCTCGAGCGTCCCTTTGAGGTCAGCCATGGAGACGCCCTTATCGACGACGAGTCCTTCGATCTGGCCAAATTCATGGCTGTGGGTCATGTCGTCGTCATCGCGCCGGTAGGCTTTGCCCGGGCAGATCATCCGAATCGGGGTCAGGCCCTTCCGCTCCACCATCGTGTGGGCTTGGGCGGCCGAAGTCTGGGTTCTTAAAAGCAGTTCTTCATCGATATAGAAGGTATCCTGCATATCGCGGGAAGGGTGATCTTTCGGGACGTTTAAAAGTTCGAAGTTATAGTGATCGGTCTCGACGTCGCGGCCTTCCACCACTTCGTAGCCCATATCCAAGAAGATCGACGTGACTTCATCGATGATTTGGAAATAGGGGTTGATGTGGCCGGGGGTTTTGCTCGCGCCCGGAAGCGAAATATCGATCTTCTCTTCGGCGAGTTTCGCCGAGATCGCCGCCTCTTCAAGGCTCCTCTTTTTCGTTTCATAAGCCGCGCTCACGGAAGCTTTCGCCCCATTCACCGCTTGACCAAAGCTGGCCTTCTGGTCATTTGGGATATTGCGCATCAAGGCCATGAGGCCGGCTAAGCTGCCTTTCTTCGAAAGATAGACGTTATAGATCCGTTCGAGGGCGACGAGATCCCCCGCGCCTTCGATCTCTTTTAAGGCTTGTTCTTGTAAGCTTTTGGCTTGTTCGATTTCACTCATGGTTAAGTGCTCCTTGAAACAAAAAAAGACGGCCGGGAACGGATTTCTCCGCGGTGCCATCCCACTTCATCCTCCCTAAATTCTTTAGGGCTGATGCTCTTTTAAGGTCTTTAACGAGGACGATTCGGCTGATCTCTCAGCAATTCACTTGAGGCGAATTCATGGACTTGGTTTTGGGGCGGTTCCACTGTTCGCCCTTCCCTATCAAACCAAGGAAATCCATTACTATTTCCCAAGAATCGACACCGCTATTGTAGGCGCAAAAAACAAAAGGATAAAGGATTATTGAGCGCTCGAAGAGGTCGGAACGCTCGTGGAGCTGCTCGCACTGCTATTGATCTTCACGTCGGGGATTTCGGTATAGGCGGTCTTATTGAGATCCGCGGGGAAGCTAATTAAGGCATCGTTTCCGGAGATATAGCTGATTTTGGTCGATAACGAAAGCGAATCCACATAGACGGGGGCATCAGCACCTAAAGCCTCGACTTGCTTCGCCTTATCGAAGGTTCCTTCGACATTGATGCTACGGCTGAGCCAGGTTTTTTCATTGAAGGACCAGCCAAAGGAGAATGTGGTCCATTTGGCCGAAGCCAAAACTTTGGTCACGGTATCTTCGAATTGGCTCTTTTGCTCGGCGCTCATTTCGGTGAGTTCGGCCTCGATCGTGGCAATCGCGACTTTGGTGATGGTCGCATTATCGGTCGAAGAGAAGACGAACTGCTTGGTATCGCCATTAGCAAAGTTAAAGGCGGCTGGGGCCGCGGAATAGGCGGACTTAAAGACTTCGGCATAGACCGCGGGGCCTAAGGCGAGTTTCTTCGATAGCGGCTGGAGAGCGTCCATTTGATCGGTCGAGAGCGCTTTGTAGCCCTTGAGGTCTTGAGGGAAAAGCCAGGAAGAATCGCCGCTGATCCCTTGGACGATCGCATTCAGAACGACGCGGAGGGTCGCGTTCTGGCTAAGATCGAGATAGCCGACGTTTTCTTTAAGATAA
>MVZL01000231.1 GCA_002068375.1 Tenericutes bacterium ADurb.BinA155 | reverse complement strand
TCTATGGCAAACAGAACCTCTTCGAAACCCCAGAATTCACCGAGGATGCCAAGAAACTTCAAAAAGTCTTGGAACTCGTCGATGACCCGGAAGCGTTACGGGCGGCCTTAGCCGCCGCCTCGCCGAAAGAAACACCCGATGGCGTCAATGTCACGATTGGCGATAGCGAGCATGGCCTTGACGATGTTGCGATCGTCTCAGCCGAAGTGAATCTCCCCGGAGGCAAAGGAACTTCAATCAGTTTGCTTGGCCCGACCCGGATGGATTACGAAAAAGCGGTGGCCTTACTCGATTACGTGAGCAAGACCCTCGATAGCTACTTTAACGAAGTGACGACACCGAATAGTACCAGCAAAGGAGGTAACAAACCTTGTCCGAAGAAAAACAAAACCAGCAGCAGCCCGGCGGAAACGCCGAAGCCAAAGCAGCCGAAGAACCCGCCAAAGGCTCCGAGCAGCAAGAAGTGAAAGACGATTCCTTATTCGGGAAGAAAGTCCCGAAGGAGAAATACCAGCAAGCGCTCGATGAGGCCGAGAAAGCCAAAGCGGACGCCGAGCACTGGAAGAACGAATACTATCGGGCCTATGCCGATATGCAGAACCTCCGAAAGTCGCTCGAAGAAGATCACCGCAATGCAATCCGTTACCGGAGCGAAGGCTTCTTAACCAATTTGCTCCCGGCCCTCGATGGCTTCCATATGGCGCTTGATACCCCGCCGAAAAACGAGGAGATCAAGAACTACTTGGTCGGGTTCAGCTACATCTACAACTCCATCCTCAAAGTCTTAGAAGATGAAGGCGTCACCGAAATCGCCCCGAAAATTGGCGATCCCTACGATCTCAACACCATGCACGCGGTCGATACCGTCCCTAGCGAGGGCCCCGAAAACGTCGTGATGAAAGTCTACACCAAAGGCTACAAACTCTATGATCGGCTGATTCGTCCGGTCATGGTGAGCGTCAGCAAGAAGCCCGAAGTGAAAGTCGATCCGAATCCAAAAGCAACCCCGGCCGATAAAGAGCCGGTCGATCAGGCCCATAAGGCCTAATAAGGAGAAAAAGAATTATGGCAAAAGAAGTTATTGTTGGCATCGACCTCGGTACGACCAACTCCGTCATCAGTTACATGCAGGGGGATGGCAAAGTCAAAGTCATCCCGAACCCGGAAGGCACCAATACCACCCCGTCGGTGGTTGGCTTCAAAGCCTCGGGCGAAGAGATCGTCGGCAACGCGGCTAAGCGTCAGATGATCACCAATCCGGACACCGTCTCTTCGGCGAAACGCCACATGGGCTCCGCCGATAAGTTCCATATCAACTGCCTCAATAAGGACTTCACCCCGCAGGAAATCTCGGCGAAGGTCCTCGCTTATATGAAGGCCTATGCCGAGAAATCGCTCGGCCAGACGGTGAAAAAAGCAGTCATCACCGTTCCGGCGTACTTCAATGACGCCCAACGTCAGGCCACCAAAGACGCCGGCACGATCGCCGGCCTCGATGTGGTCCGGATCATCAACGAGCCGACCTCGGCTTGCCTTGCCTATGGCCTCGACACCAAGAAATCCGAAAAAGTCTTGGTCTTCGACCTTGGCGGCGGCACCCTCGATGTCTCGATTCTCGATATCGGCGATGGGACCTTCCAGGTCTTAGCCACTTCGGGTGATACGCACCTCGGCGGCGATGACTGGGACCACGTGGTTGCCGATTGGATCCAAGCTCAGATCAAGATTGATACCGGCGCGGATTTGACCGATAAAATGGCGCGGCAGCGCTTCGTCGACGCGGCCGAAAAAGCCAAGATCGAACTCTCGAGCAACCTCGAGACGACCATCTCCTTACCCTTCATTGGGATGGGG
>MVZL01000230.1 GCA_002068375.1 Tenericutes bacterium ADurb.BinA155 | reverse complement strand
CCGAGTATCTCGCTCAGTCGGGGTTGTGATGCGCGGCCTTTTTTATGAACTGTCTAGTTTGACTTGACTAGTTCAGAAATCCGCGTTCTTTTTTTGTGTTAGAAGGCCCAAGGATTATCGGGGGTCGGAACCGTGATATCGCTAAGGAGATTCGCTTCGTGCAAAGCGTAGACCCCATCTTTTCCTAGAAGCAAATGGATCGGACGGGCAATCGGGTCGCCACTGCTGGTCGCATAAACGATCACTTCATTGTTATTCCGATAAGGAACTAAGCCATCGCTGATCTTGAGGGTATAGGGAATATCCGGCCGGTAGTCGTTGCTCGGCAAGGCGCCTTCAAAGAAGGAGAAGGGCTTATAGGTCTTCCCTTCCTTCATGGCGGCGATCACCATCTGCTTTTCTTTTTCGCTTAGAAGCTCGCCGCCCTTAAGAAACTCGAGCATTCGGAAGCATAGGCCCGGGTTCTTCCCGTAAACGCAAAGGGCCAAAATCGTGAGGGCGCCGGTTTTGAAGGGGTCGCGGAGATCGGATTCCGGTTCGGCCAAAAACTCATCCATGCTGGTCGGGATTTCGCGGAAAACGAAAGTCTTCGACCCAAAGGAACGGGAATTTTCTCGGTTGATTTGGCTTTTTTTACTTCGACGAAAACACATGGGGATTGGACCGGATTGATTTTAGCATCCGTCTATTTTCTCCGTTGCCCCCTAAAGGGTGAAAGGGGATTTTTAAGCGATGGGCACGCTTGCGGTAACCGTGAATTCGGGGGTTGTTTCGATCGTGATGCTACCCCCGCGGTTCTCGGTCATCGCCTTTAAGTGCGATAGACCATTATGGGGCACGCATTTGCTCGGGACGTTCCCGTTATTCGAGGTGATGAGAAGGAAATAGTTCCCCTCCACTTTCGAGGTGATGGTGATCTTGGTGGCGTTACCATGGCGGATCGCGTTATCGATCGTCTCCCGCAAGAACTCGAGGCCTTCTTTCTTATGGGGGCAGGCATTGAAGTCGCCCGTCAAGGTGAAATGGATGCCTAAAAGCCGATAGAAATCGATCATTTGGGTCAAGTCCTCATAGGAGTCTTCGTAGTTCCCTAAGCCCCGTTTCACCAAGGTCTTGAGCGGCCGCATGTCGTTGGTCTTGGGGTTCTGAAGGATCTGGTGGACGAAGGAGACCTCTTCGGCGAAGCTATCGTGAACGAGGGAACGGAGCCGCTGCTTCTCTTGGTTATGGGCAAGGTCCTTGATCCCATCGAGGGAGGAGCGAAGGTTCTTTTGCTCTTCTTGGAGGACGAGGTTCGTTTTTTGAAGGTTCTCGTTCAGGTTGACCTCTTCCGTCACCAAGTGCGCCGAAAGCTGTTTTCCTTTTTTAAATTCCTGCTCCTCGATCAAGAGGTAATTGCCTTCATCATAGAGGATGAAGGAATGCTCACTCGCATTACGGAAGGCATGGGATTTTAAGCCCGCGATGATCACTTCGGCCCGGCTATGGGTCGGGATCTCATAACGATTGAGGAGGACGATCATCGCGTTATTGATGTAAACGATCCGGCCGAGGCGATCGCTCACGAGCATTTCCCGCGGGAAGGAATCGAGGGTGTTTTTCACGGTGAAACGGTTGATCGAGTGACCGATCGAAGCGATGTCGTGGGTGAAGGCGGAGACGCAGCGGAGCAAAGCACAGAGGAAGCCCGCCCCATAGAGGAAGACCCCATAGGAATTGAACTGGAGGATCGGGAGCAAGGCGATAAAGGCGGCGCAATCGAGGATGAAACGGTAATCGTGCTCTTTGATCGTGTAATAAATACCAAAGGGGACGGCGAGAAGTGGGAGATAAAAGAAGACTTCAGCCACAACGACCGGAGGATTCTGGTAAGTCAAAAGGATCCAAGCGATCGTC
>MVZL01000229.1 GCA_002068375.1 Tenericutes bacterium ADurb.BinA155 | reverse complement strand
ACACGGACGTAGACTTTCTTGCCTTCTAAGTCTTTCAGGTCTTCAACAGTTAACATAGTTCCTATGTTCTCCTTATTTGGTTTTATCTTACACCCTATAAGGGTGAGTACCAAATTATTACTGACTTAACGAAAGGGAGAATGAAAAAGGACGCCTCCCCTAAAGGAAGCGTCCCGATTCGTTTAGCCTAAGGCCGAATTACTTGCAGCCAAGGACCTTGCCGTATTCGCCCGCAAGGCGGACGTATTGGCAGGTGAAGCTGTATTCGTTATCGTACCAGGACACGACTTTGACATGCTGGATGCCCGTCGGATCGGTGAAGATGACGGTTTGGGTGGCATCGAAGATCGAGCCTTCGGTGCGGCCAAGGATATCGGAGCTCACGATCTGATCTTCGGTATAGCCTAAGACCGCCTTGAGTTCTTTCTCCGAAGCAGCCTTCATCGCGGCATTGACTTCCGCGGCGTCAGCAACCGGCTTCTCCAAAATGAGGGAGAGGTCGACCAAGGAACCATCGATGACCGGAACCCGAATGGCTCCGCCCATCAGTTTGCCCTTCAGTTCAGGGATGACGAGGTTGATGGCTTTCGCAGCGCCCGTGGTCGTCGGAACGATGTTCGCAGCGGCAGCGCGGCCCCGACGATAGTCGCCTTTGGCGAGGTCGAGGGTGGTCTGATCGTTGGTGTAGGCGTGGACGGTGGTCATAAAGCCACCCTTGACGCCGTACTTCTCAAGAAGAACCTTCATCACCGGAGCTAAGCAGTTGGTGGTGCAGCTTCCGCCGGAGATGATCTTCATTTCCGGAACGAGTTTGTTGGTGTTAACACCATAGACGAAAGTCGGAATGTCTTTGTCCGAAGACGGGGCCGAGATGATGACGCCTTTGGCGCCATTATCGAGGTGAACCTGACCATCGGCGCGGGTCTTTAAACGACCAGTGCATTCGAGAACGATATCAACCTTGTACTCGCCCCACTTCAGATCATGGGGATCTTTTTTGCCGAGAACCGGAATCTTCTTGCCTTTATAGACAAGGAAGTTCTCCGTGATGTTGCCCGCTTCGTCTTTCTTGACGATGGAGCTGATCTCATTCTGCTCCCAGCCACGATGGGTGGTGTCGTACTTGAGAAGATAGGCGAGGGTGCCGGCATCGACCAAGTCGTTGATCGCGACAACCTCAAATCCGCCCACTTCGTAGGCGCGGCGGAAAGCGAGACGGCCAATCCGTCCGAATCCGTTGATTGCAAGTTTGATGGACATTGTTTTTTAAGTCCTCCTTATTAAACTGCGTGTTTATTATAGCGACTCGTTAACGTAGTTAAAAGGAGTTCGCACCAAATTACCGTTAGAGCAATTGATCCAGCTCGACCACCCCACGGAAAAGTTCCTCGAGGGGGACGTCGAGAGCCTTGGCGAGACGGTTCAGGATTTCTAAGCTCGGATTCCGGCGGCCGTTTTCCAAATCCGACAGGTAATTTTTGCTGATTTTGGCACTCAAAGACAGCTGGAGTTGGCTCAGTTTCTTCTCGGCCCTCAAATAGGCGATTCGCTTGCCAAGTTGGGCATAAATCGTCAAAGAATCATTGCTCATGGTGCGCCTTTTGATACTCGCTATGGAGGTAGCGGAACAGATGGTTGATATTGGACTTAGAGACCGAACTGGTCAGCTCTTCCGAAAGAAGATCCGCTAGCTCATCGAGGGTGGCGTCTTCATGGTCGAGTCGGAGCTTCATCAAGGCTTTGAGTTTCGGGTTATCAATCCGATCCCATCCGATCGTATTCACGAAATACTGAATCTCTTCTTTTTGGCGTTTCCCGGCCGAAAGGGTCTTCACGAAGTTCGCGGAGTCGAGGTTTTGCAGGCGGTTGCCGACGTTCGCGAAATCGCGGTCGACCCGGACGTTTTC
>MVZL01000228.1 GCA_002068375.1 Tenericutes bacterium ADurb.BinA155 | reverse complement strand
CCACCCCGTCGGCGATCACGGCGATATTATCGCTATCGCGGGTTGAGGACATCCGGTGGGAAATGAATAAGGCGGTCTTGCCTTTAATGAGGCCAGCGAAGTCATCGTAAATCTCAGCTTCGGATTTGGGGTCGAGCGCAGCGGTGGGCTCATCGAGAATGATGATGGGCGAATCCTTATAGAGGGCCCGAGCGATCGCGAGCTTTTGCGCTTCGCCGCCCGAGACTTCAATCCCGTTCTTTTCGTTATCTTGGTAGAGCAAAGAATCGAGACCTTGCGGCATCGCTTTCACCCGTTCATAGATGCCAGCCCGTTTGAGGGCATCGATCGCCCTAGCTTCATCGCCTTCTAAGCCGCAATAGAGGTTATCGCGCACGCTATAGGAGAAGATCTTGAAGTCCTGGAAGACCACGGCGTAGAGCTGGTAGATCGCCTCTTCGCGGTAGGACTTGATGTCCGTGCCGTTTAAAAGGATCATGCCGGAATCGGGGTCATAATAACGGCAGAGGAGTTTCACCAAGGTGGTCTTCCCTGCGCCATTTAATCCGACGATCGCGAGGCGCTTCCCCGGCTCGATTTTGAGGTTTAACCCTTTCAGGGTCTCTTCTTTTTGGCCAGGATAGGTGAAGTGGACGTCCTTGAACTCGATGGTGATTGGTTGATTAAGGTCGAGATTCTCTTCGCCATAATGAATGTTTGAAGGAAGATTCAGATAGACGAAATAGTTCTGAAGGTAGTTCGCGCAAAGGTTGAACTGACCGACATTCAGGATGAGGCTATTGAGGCCGCTCGAAAGGAGCGAGGCCGCTCCGACCATCGAGACGACGGAACCGATGCTATTGAGGCCATAAGAAGCCCGATAACCGACGACGAGGTAGGCTCCCCCAGCGAGCAAGGCGTTAAAGAAGACATCGATGGCCTTAAAGCCAAACTCCATCCAAGAGTAACGGTTCCAGTTGGCATCGACCCCATATTTCGGGCTCGCTTGGAGCTTCTCAATAAAGGGGGCGAGATGGTAGAGCCGGACGTCCTTCCCCACCTCGTAATCTTGGCTGACGTTATAGAAATAGCCGTAGCGGCGGTTGCATTCGACGTTTTCCGTCATGACGGAGTAGACCAATTTGTTCGTGATTGCTAGAAGGATCAAAGAAACCACTGCGCTGAGGACGATTAAACCGATGATGGTGAGAGGAGCCCCGATCGAGTTCAGGTAGTTAGGAAGCGGGTCGGTGGTCGCGAGCGAAACGCTCGTGAATAGCGGCGCTAAGAAAATGATGCCGAATACGATGGAGACCACGCTTTCGAAGGTGCCCGCCAAATTCTCCATATAGGTCGAAAGGTCGCCGGTTCCATTCGAACCTTCATCGGCCGCCGCGATCATCCGCATCGTGTCATAGTCTTCACATTGGGCGTAAGAAAGGGCAAAGGTCTTCGCCGCGAGCATCTGCTTGATCCGGACTTGGAGCTTTGCTTCGATCGTTTGGTTGATGAGGGCAAAGAAGACCATGAGGATGGTGCTGAGGCAAATCGTGCCCGCCATGATGTAGACGATCTTCATGAGCTCGTCGTAGTTAGTGCCTTTCGTTAAACCATCGATCAGCAAATTCGCCCCATAGAGAGCGATATAAGGCAAGAATGCCTTAAGGATATGCTGGGCAAACGAGGTGAAGAAGTAGGACTTCGAGAGTTTCCAAATGAGACGGATTACCCGGAAGTTCTTCGTGAAGGCCGAAGGTTTTTTATTGGATGTTTCCATCGGGGGCCTCCTGGTAATATTTCGCTTGGATCTTGAAGGTTTCGGCATAGAGCCCGCCCTGTTTTAAAAGGGACTCATGGGTTCCGCTTTCTTTGATTTCGCCATGGCTTAAATAAAGGATGCGGTCGCAGAAGCGGGTTGAGGCGAGGCGG
>MVZL01000227.1 GCA_002068375.1 Tenericutes bacterium ADurb.BinA155 | reverse complement strand
TTAAGAAACCGCAATCACTACGAAGCGATCGATTTCTATCACACTTCCTCGCGGAAAATCCGGCTCGCGATGCGGCATGAGTATGGCTATAGCAAGCTTTCATCCCTCTATATTTCCTATATCCCCTTTAAGCGGATCCCGGAACGGACCAAGAAGAGCTTAGGGATCAACCTCTGGATGTCCCCGAGCGAAAAGCTTCATGAACTCGCCGCGATCGAGAAGATTTATCATGGCTATGGCTACAACAAGAACGCCTTCAACGATGGCAAACCCGCCTTCGTCGGTTATCTCATTAACGAAGAGGGGATCTTACGCGATCACGCGAACCTTCTTTATCGCGATTACGCCGCGGCGATTAGCGCCGGGGCCGGCAATGAAGAAAAGATTCAGGCGATCCTCAATGATAACGCCCGGAACTTTGAGTATCTGGCGGCCGAACAAGTCGTTCTCGCCGATATTCCTGGCGTCCTTAACTTAGCGAAAGGCCTCGAAGAACCGGCCCTTCAAGAGAAACTGGTCGCCCACTTTAAGATCCATGAAGACTATGCGAAGAAACTCGCCCATGCGATCGTGAAGGCCGAGCGGAAAGAAGCTCACGGGGGCGCTTATGCCTATATGAGCTTAGGCAAACTTGCCCACCATGAGATGAACTCCAAACTCGAAGCCGTCCTTTATCCGGGCAAGAGCCTTCGGGCGCCCCGTTATGGGATCGCCGCGGTCACCGCGGAAATCCAATCGGGCTTAACCAAGTTCCATCATACCTACGATAAATATAACGATTATCTTCCTTATACCCGCGACACCAAAGCCGAACTCGAAGTCTTAGCCGACCCGAAAGGCATCATCGGCGCTTGCTTTGCCGAAGACGAAGTTTCGAAGCGGAACGGAATCAAACCGCTCCCGCGCGGCTGCTATTTGGATCCGAAAGACTGCGTTTCCCGCCTCGTTGGGGCTTATGGGATCGGATTAGAGACCGCGAAACGCCTCGCCCGTTTCACCGCGAAGCAAATCAATGAAGAAACCATCGAGACGAGCAAGCCCTGCAAGGGGATCGAGAAGAAGATCAAACGCTGCAAGGACCAGGCGAAGATCGCCCAATACCAGAAACAGATCGAAGAGATCTGCCAAGGGGTTAAAGATCTGCCCAATTCTTTAAAGGCTCTCGAAACCGCCCGCGATAACGTCCAAAAAGCCTACGATAATTTCATCGACGCGAACCGGACCCGCCGCTTAGAAGGAGTCCACGCCGGCTTAGAAGCCTATAACAATTACGCGAAGTACCGCCCCTTATACGATCGCGGCCAAAAAGCCTTTGTTTCGAGCTTAACCGGCGCTTCCTTACCGGAACATTACGCCGAAACGATCTATCAGGATTATCGGACCTCGATTCAAGATTGCCATGATGACGAAGAAAAGACCAAAGCGATGCTCGCTTATCGCGGCACCCACTTTGGAAAGCTCGTCCAAATGTACGAGACTTATCCTTTCCATGGCGTTCCGCTTTCGCCGAAGAAGCAAGTCAAACAATACGCCGATGAAAAGTTCGCGGTCACCGTTCTCTCCTTGCCGGTGATCGGCGCCCTTCTCACCTGCATCATTCCGCTCGTCTTCTCGATCGCGATCGCCTTCACCAACTGGGATGCCAGCCACAAGACCTACACCTTCAATTGGTCCTTCAACGCCTTCAAACAAGTCCTGAGCCTCAGCAGTGGCGGCAGCTTCTCAACCGCGTTCGTCACCCTGCTTTATTGGACGATCATCTGGGCTTTCTTCGCCACGTTCACCAACTACATCTTCGGTATCATCCTCGCCCTCATGATCAACAAGAAGAGCATCCGTTTGAAGAAGATGTGGCGGACCCTCTTCGTCATCACGATCGCGATCCCGCAATTCATCACCTTACTCGTCA
>MVZL01000226.1 GCA_002068375.1 Tenericutes bacterium ADurb.BinA155 | reverse complement strand
GCTATCGGTGGAGATAACGCCTACGGTCTTGATCCCCCGTTCGATCTTGTTGGCTTCGGAGGTGATATAACCACGACCATTCGCCGCATAGATCGTCATCTTGATGTGGCCTTCCTTATTGAGGTGGGCCAGTTCAAGTTCGGGGTTCACGACGCTCACTAAGGCCGGAAGCTTGAGGTCGCCGGCTTTTAAGGTCCGGATTCCTTTTTCGTCTTCGGCTAACTTAACGGCATCGGTATCGATTTCGATCCGCTTGGTCTCATTGGTGTGATCGTCGATTTTAAGGACGAGATCCTTGAGGTTCAAGATGATCGAGGTGACGTCCTCTTGGACGCCGGGGATCGCGGTGAATTCGTGACGGACCCCTTCGATTTCGACCGCGTAGACGCTCGCGCCGGGAAGGGCGGAGAGCAAAACGCGACGGAGGGCGTTCCCGAGGGTGAGGCCAAAGCCCCGCTCCAAGGGTTTCACGACGATGCGGGCATAATGCTCGTTCTCGTCATTGACTTCGACATTCATCGTAATCGGCTCAAA
Organism: Tenericutes bacterium ADurb.BinA155; assembly: GCA_002068375.1. The sequence continues at coordinate 1,379 of MVZL01000226.1, read as the reverse complement.
CGGATCCGGAAGTTTGAGTTCTTCCGGCTTAACATCGGTTTTCGTAACAGTGGCCATTATTGGTTAATCCTCCTAGATGGTTATTTCTGTTTCGTAGCGAGCGGACGAGGGGACTAGCCTCTCGGCCGTTTCGGAGGACGGCAGCCGTTATGCGGGATCGGGGTCGTATCCTCAATCGAGAGGACTTGGAGCCCAACCGCGGCTAAGGCACGGACAGCGGATTCACGGCCCGGACCCGGGCCTTTGACGTCGACATCGACCTGGCGTAAGCCCTGATCGAACGCGGATTTGCCCGCAGCTTCGCCGGCGAGTTGCGCCGCGAACGGAGTGGCTTTCTTCGCGCCTTTATAACCGAGAGCGCCCGCACTGCTCCAGGCAATGACATTGCCTTGGGGATCGGTGATGGTGACGATCGTGTTATTGAAGGTCGAATGGATGTGAGCGACGCCTTTGATGAAGGAGCGTTTGATCTTCTTCTTGCGGGCCGAGGTGGCCTTGCCTTTGCCTTTAGCGGCATCGGCACCCGCAGCGGCTGGGGCCGCGGCGGCAGCCGGAGCAGCGGCTTCGGCCGGTTTCTTGATTTCTTCTGCCATGATGGATTTACCTCATTAAGCCTGCGTGGCTTCCTTCTTGTTCGCGATGGTCTTTCTCTTGCCCTTGCGGGTCCGAGCATTGGTGCGGGTACGCTGACCCCGAACCGGGAGACCTTTCTTGTGGCGGATGCCGCGATAGCATCCGATTTCGGTTAACCGTTTAATGTTGAGCGCGATTTCGCGGCGGAGGTCACCCTCGGTCCGGTACTTCGCGATCTCGGTGCGGAGAGCGACGAGCTGATCATCGGTCAAATTCTTGACCCGGATGTCCTCGTTCACTTTCGCGGCGGCGCAAATCTTCTTCGCGGTCGAATCGCCGATCCCATAAATATAGGTAAGGGAGATCACAACCCGCTTCTCATTGGGGATATCAACCCCAGCAATACGTGCCATATCTTGTTAATTCCTTTCTTAATGCTCAACCCTGGCGCTGCTTGTGCTTCGGATTGGAGCAGATGACCATGACTTTGCCATGGCGCCGAATGACTTTGCACTTGTCGCAAATCGGCTTGACGGATGGACGAACTTTCATAATCGGACTCCTTTTCTTGTTAGTTCCTGAAACGGAACGTGATACGCCCGCGTGTTAAATCGTAAGGTGAGAATTGGACGGTGACCCGATCGCCGGGGAGGATGCGGATGTAATGCATCCGAATTTTTCCCGAAACGCAGGCAAGGACCACTGATCCATTCGCGAGTTTCACCTTGAACATGGCGTTAGGTAGGCACTCTAACACCGTCGCGTCGACTTCGATACAATCTTCTTTACTCAAATGAACTCCTCCT
>MVZL01000225.1 GCA_002068375.1 Tenericutes bacterium ADurb.BinA155 | reverse complement strand
CTTCCCCCAGATAAGCCGCTTCGACGAAATCGGGAAAGATGATTCCTGGTCCCCGAACGCCTTCGAAGCCGCCGGGAAGGAATGACAATGACAACGATTATCAACGTCGCAAACCAAAAGGGCGGGGTCGGGAAGACGACGACCGCCGTCACCCTGGGTCATGGCTTATCCCTGGCCGGCCGGCGGGTCTTGATTGTCGACCTTGACCCACAAGGTCACGTCGCCTTCGCTCTGGGAATGAAAAAGACGAACGGACTATATCGACTTCTTGTCGAATCAGAACCGCTTCACAAGGTCGCCGAAGTCGCCCGTCCGAACCTGGATATTATCGCAAGCGACAAGACGGGGGAAGCCGTCGGCCGTTATGTCACGACTTTGAACTTCCGGGAACTTGTAATCAAGAAGGCCTTGAAGGGGTCGACTTACGACGTGATAATTCTTGATACCCCGCCCAGTCTGGGGGTCCTTCACGTCGCCGCCCTGGTCGCTTCCCATTGGATAATCATTCCAACGAAACTTGACGCTATGGCCGTTGACGGGGTGAATGAAATCCTTCGGTCAATGGCCGAAGTCGAACAAAGCGAAGACAATAATCACAAATTCGAAGGATATTCAATCCTTCCAACCTTCTTTGATAGGACGACGAAAGAAACGACGACACAACTTCGGGACCTGGTCAACGCCTTCGGGAAGATAGTCTGGCCGCCGATTCCCCAGGACACAAAAGCAAGGGAAGCCGCCGCCTTCGGGAAGACGTTATGGGAATATTGTCCCGATTCACCGTCAATCAAGGGGTATCAATTCAACGGGAAAAGGGCGGGGGGATACCTTGACCTTCTGGATAGGATTCAAGAGGTGATTCAATGACCGAATTGAAAAGACAATCTATTATCGACCCCGCCGTCCGGGATATCATGACCAACCAAGAAGAAAGGACCGTCGGGTCAAAGTCTGACCGGGCGAAGAAGGCGAAGGAAAGAAAGAAGGCGGCAAACCGTCTTCCTGGTCGGGTGAATCTTGACCTTCCCCTGGAATTGAAGAAGCGGGTCTTCGACCTGGCCGAAGCCGAAAGGATTCCCGCTTCCCAGATTGTCGCCTTATTCCTGACCGACGGTCTTCGCCGGCTTGATTCTGGGGACCTGATTCTTGACCCTTACCGCCGGCCGTCGGGGTCGCCCCGCTATGATTGGACGCTTGATATATCAAGTCTTGAAAATTTAGAATAATTCGCTTCAAGGGACGCCCCTGGATGATATAAGGGACGCCCCTGACAAATATTGACGAAAAAGACCAGGGACGCCCCTACAATTGATACAGGGGCGTCCCTTGACCTTACAGGAAGCCCTACAAGGCTTCATTCCAGGCTTCAAGGTAAATTGATACATCATACTGGAAAAGTCGAATTATCGGCTTTATAACCCGATTCGGGACACTTCCAGACGGTCGGAAATTTTAAGATTAATCCTTGAAATTGGTCCCGAAAACACTTGACAACGGCATATCACTTGTGATAAGATTAGAACATCAAAGGACACCCGACGACCACGAAAGACCTTTGAAGACCACCAAGACCAATTGAAAAGGGAGACCAGGAAAATGAAAAGGATTATCGCTTTTGTCACGACACAGAATCAAGAAGTCGCCGTCGAAATTATCAACGTCTTCACGACTGGGGACGGCCGAAAGATCGCGACAGTCGAAGCCTTACCGATCGACGGGAAGGAAATTCGCCCCTTCACCCAGTACACACACGGGGGGCCTTGCCAGTCTTCAGACGCCCGAATTTCTATCGCCGCCCTGAAGAATATCGCGATCGCCGTCGAGCTGCCCGTTACCCTGGCCGCCGAAGTGGGAAGCCTTTGAAAGGGCTTCCCGCCCTTCCTTCACCTTTGGAGAATGAATCATGAAATTGAAT
>MVZL01000224.1 GCA_002068375.1 Tenericutes bacterium ADurb.BinA155 | reverse complement strand
CAAAGCCGCCTCTTTATCTTCCGCGCTCATCTTGCCATGGAGGATCGCAACCTTGTGGGGATAACGGGCTTCAAATTCCTTATAGACCGATTTCACCGAAGATGCCGAGGCTTCTTCGCCTTCTTCGATCTGAGGAGCGACGATATAAACCCGATGGTTCGAGGCTAAGGAAGCTTCGATATCCTTATCGATTTCTTTGCTGCTCGGTTTCACGATCGCGGTCTTGATGTCGCGCCTACCGCCTGGAAATTCCGTGAGCGAAGAGACATCGAGGTCACCATAGATCGTCAAAGATAAGGTCCGAGGGATCGGAGTTGCACTCATGAGGAGGACATCGGCGTGTTCGCCTTTGGAGGCCAAAAGATAGCGTTGGTTCACCCCGAACTTATGCTGCTCATCGATCACGGCTAAACCTAAATAAGCGTAGAGGACGTCTTTCGAAAATAAGGCATGGGTCCCGACGATGATGTCGGTGGTCCCATCTTGGAGATCTTCGAGAACGGCATGGCGATCGGAAGGGTCCATCCCGCCCACGAGCAAATCGACCTGGATCTTGGTCCCGGCATAGATCTTCTTTAAGGTTTCGTAGTGCTGCCTTGCTAGCGCATCAGTCGGGGCCATTAAGGCCGACTGGGCCGAGCGGAGGTGATTGGCGTACATCAGAATCGCCGCGACCAAGGTTTTCCCGGTTCCGACATCGCCTTGGAGTAAGCGGTACATCAGCGATAACTTATCCATATCGGCCACGCATTCATCGACGACTTGGCGTTGGTCGGAGGTCAAGGCATAGGGCAGCGTCTTGATGAAGGCTTCGAGCTTATCCTTCTCGATTTGGCGGCGTCGGTCTTTCACCAGGGCTTTATTCTCGCCGCGGATGATTTGGTTCTTGAGCGAAAACTTCAGCGCTTCTTCGTACTTCAGGACCCGCTGGCCTTGATGGATATCTTCGGGACAAGTCGGCTCATGGCATTTCTTTAAGGCCTCATAACGAGAGATGAAACGGTACTTTTCGCAGAATAGCCGCGGGATATGGTTATAGATCTTGCCTTCGCACTCTTTTAAAGCCCGCTGGACGAGTTGCGTCCACGAGTAGGTCGGATATTCGCTCGGCAGGGAATAAATCGGCTGGAGGGCCTTCTCTTCGCTGATACGGCCCTTTTTGATCGCTAAGAGGTTCAGCTCATGCTTTTTAGCGTCGTAGGAGGCTTGCAAAGTGAAGTCATCGACGTTATTGAGCATGTTGCCTAAATAGGCCCGGTTCCAGGCGACGACCATGTAGTCGTTGCCTTTCTCATCCCGAAAGAAGAATTTGCTATTGAGGAATTTAGCAAACCTTAGGGTTTTGACCGGTCCGATCACTTTCCCGAAAAGAACGATCTTCTGTTTATCTTGAAGGTGCTTCAGTTCCTCCGGGCTCGTATAAAGAAAACTTTCGTAGCGGCGCGGCAGGTGTTCGAGGACCTGGAAGTAATTGAAAATCCCCATCTTTCCTAATAAAAAGTTAAGACGGGGCGAGTTGCTGAGAGCCATGAGTTTATTGTAGCACGGCCGCATAAGAAAAAGCCGCGCCTTCCAAAGAAGGCGAGGCCATAGATCAACGCTTTGGAAAACTCGATCCGTCCTTTTGAAGGAGAGAGGCCTAAGGATGTCGCCACTCTTAGGTCTCTAGTGAGAAGAAGGAACGCCCCTATTGTCCTCAATCTTTCCAACTAGATTTCTCTCTACCAATAATTACGAGTCGAAGGGGCGTTTTGCTCGTTTTTGGTGTAAAAAAGTTAAAAAGAGCGATGACGCCTCAAGGATTTTGGATGATTTTGATGAAAGATCCCGAATTGGGATACTCGTTTTGATAGGCGGTGAGGTCGACATAACGCGCTTGATTGACGAGGTTATCGTTCACCCGGATCAGATTGAGTTTTTGAAC
>MVZL01000223.1 GCA_002068375.1 Tenericutes bacterium ADurb.BinA155 | reverse complement strand
AGATGGTGCCCGTGGCCGGAATTGAACCGGCATGAATTATGCATTCGAGGGATTTTGAGTCCCTTGCGTCTACCAATTCCACCACACGGGCGCGAGAAGAATTATAGGATACCCAAAGGAAAAAGGAAACGCGAAGATTTTGGGGTTCGCTTTCTGACGCTCGTTCTTCCCCGAGAACAAGCGATTTGCCGGCTCCGACCAATTTTCATGAACAGGCTGAGTAAAAGCGCTTAAGATGAAAGAAAGTTGAGTTGGGTCTTCGGCTAACTCAAAAGGGGATTCTTCATGGTTAAAATAAAAGGACTTGGCGCGAGTCTGCTGATTGGATTATTTCTTTGTGGCTGCGGACAGGCAAAAGCCAGTTCGGATGCGACTTCTTCCGACTCCAAAACCGCGACTCCACAACCCTCAAGTTCTTCGAGCGTGATCACGCTTCATGAAGTTTTTGAAGACTATAACAAGGCGGTCTTATGGGAGACCGATGTCCCCTATGGAAGCGACATTGTTTACGCCGGGAAGGCTCCAACCACTTCCTACGACGAGAACGGAGTCACCTATACTTGGACCGGATCCTGGGACGCCCCGCTCAAGAATGTCATCAACGAATATATTTATAAGCCGGTTTATGGCGATGGGAAAATCACCCAGTGCACCGCGAACTTCTACGCGGACGAAGCCAAAACGACCTTGCTTTATACCACCACCGTCAACTGGAATACCTATCCGGATTATGCTGGCCCCCAGCCCACGAAAACGGGCACGAGCGAATACACCTATGAGTTCAATAACCAATGGTCGCCCGCTTTAAGCAATCTTACCGCCCGAAATAATGATTTCGTCGCTTGCTTTGATAAAGAATCCGTCGGCTTGGTGTTCGAACATAAATCGGAGCTGATCAACGAATGGACCCCGACTTCCTATGCCGGAAGCGCGACCACGCTCTACGTTCCTTCGTACCATCAAGGCTGGAAGGTCACCTATTGCGATGATGGAGCCTTCAAAGAGAATTCCACGTTGCAAGAGGCTTATTTTGCCGAAGGCTTCCAGATGCTCGGTCGTCAGAGCTTCCTAAACTGCACCGCCTTAAAGAAACTCGATCTCCCCCGAAGTCTAGCGGATTATCGTGGCGGCGCCGTCAACGGATGCACTTCTTTCCCTGCCGACGGCTGGAACTTTTATAACGGATCGTCCAAATTCTCGGTGGACTCGGGTATTCTTTATGGCTTATCCGTCTACTCGGATGGCTCCAAATTTTTCTGGGCTTTCGATGCTGCTTCGACCGTTAGCGGGGCCATCACGTTACTTGGGGATAAATACTCTCAGTCCGGGCTCAACGATTACGTGTTCTATGGTTCGAAGATCACGACGATTACCCTGCCGAGCAACTGCTCTGCGGTTGGGATTTACGCCTTCGCGAATTGCAGCGAACTCGCCAGCGTCGTTATTCCGGCCTCCGTCAACGAACTTTCGGACAGCACTTTTGAAGATTGCCCAAAGCTTGCTAGCGTCACCTTCGCCTCGGGAAGCGCTTGTTACAAGATCGGCAAGAGCGTCTTCGAAGATGACATCGCCTTAACGGGCTTTATTGTCCCAAGCGGCGTCATGTCGATCGGCGCAACCGCTTTCCAAAATTGCAAGGCCTTGAACGCTAGCCCCATTGCCTTATCCTCCAAAATCGATGAGATTGGAAGCAAAGCTTTCGATGGCATTAGCGGAGCGACCTTTAACTGCAAGGCCACTTCGAAGCCTTATAACTGGGCGACGGATTGGGCTGATTCGACGGCGAACACCATCAATTGGGGCGTGTGAACAACCGCTTCTCGAACAAAAAAGGCTAGACATTGTCTAGCCTTTTTAATTTGCTGGTGCGCCCGAGGCGATTCGAACGCCTGACCCCAACCTTCGGAGGGTTGTACTCTATCCAGCTGAGCTA
>MVZL01000222.1 GCA_002068375.1 Tenericutes bacterium ADurb.BinA155 | reverse complement strand
ACGAGCAGGCCGCTCAAAACCCGGTCGTCCTCGATCTTAAGAAATAAGGAGAACAACCATGGCTGAACAAGTTTCGAAATACTATGGGACCGGTCGTCGGAAATCCTCGATCGCCCGTGTCTACCTCCAAGCCGGCAAAGGCCTCATCACCGTCAATGGTGTTGAAGTGAGCAAATACATGCCCTATGCCACCTTGGTCACCGACCTTAAACAACCGCTCGTCCTCATCGGGGGCGAAGGCAAGTACGATGTGACCGCCGAAGTTAAAGGCGGCGGCTTCACCGGACAGGCTGAGGCGATTCGTCTTGGCATCGCGCGCGCGCTTCTCGAAGCGCATGAAGACCGCAAGGCCCTCAAAGTCGCCGGAATGCTGACTCGAAATGCCCGCAGCAAGGAACGGAAGAAGTACGGCTTAAAGGCCGCGCGTCGCGCTCCGCAATTCAGCAAGCGTTAATTTGCCGAAAGAACAAAGCCCAGACCGATTGGCCTGGGTTTTTCTTATACATGCCCGATGGACAAAGCACCTTACAATCTTTAGAGTAGTTCCGGTATCCTTATGGCGAAGAAACGCAAGACCACAAAAACCACCGACCGGCCAAATCCCAAGACCGCTCGTGTCATCGACGATGCCTTGAAGGGCAAAGGCCTCAGCGGCCCGATGACCTGGGAAGAAGCCAAGGCCGAGATTTTATCCTGACTCTTTTCTTTCTTTTTCCCAATTATCCTTTAGACTTATTTTCGTGATGGTTGGAGGTTCTTTATGCAAGACCCAGAAATTTTAGGTTTATTCGAAAAAGAAGCGGTTCGACAGAATCAAGGGATCGAACTGATTTGTTCCGAGAACTATCCCTCCAAGGAAGTCCGGATGGCGATGGCAAGCATCTTGACCGCCAAATACGCGGAAGGCTACCCCGGACACCGTTACTATGGTGGCTGCGAGTATATCGATGATGTCGAGGAGCTCGCCCGGAAGCGGTGCGAGGAACTCTTCCACGTGGCGTTCGCCAACGTCCAGCCCCATTCGGGCTCGCAAGCCAACTTCGCCGCCTACCACGCCCTATTAAAGCCTGGCGACAAAGTCCTTTCCTTAATCCTGAATGATGGGGGCCATCTCACTCATGGTTCCCCCGTCTCCTTCTCGGCCCAGATGTATCAATTCAGCCATTATCCTTTGGGTCCGGATGGCCATCTTGACTATGAAGCGATCAAAGTGGCCCTAAAGGAGAATAACCCCAATCTCTTTTTAGCGGGTTACTCGGCCTATCCCTACGCGATTGATTTCAAGCGGATGAAAGAACTGATCGACGCCCATAACGCCGAAAGCCCAGTCCATTGTTATTTCATGGTCGATATGGCCCATATCGCCGGCATCGTCGCTTCGGGCCGTTGCCAGAACCCTTGCGACTACGCGGATGTGGTCACCTCAACCACCCATAAGACGTTAAGAGGGCCCCGCGGTGGCCTCATTCTCACCAATAACGAAGAACTCGCGAAGGCGATCGATAAAGCCGTCTTCCCCTATACCCAAGGGGGACCGTTAGAACATGTGATCGCCGCGAAAGCCGTGAACTTCTTAGAAGATCTCCAACCTTCCTTTGGGAAATACATCGATCAGGTTCTGACGAACACCAAGGCCTGCAATGATGAGCTCTTAAGACGCGGGGCCAAAGTCTCCGGGACCGAGAACCATCTTTTCCTCCTCAATGTCTTGGCTTCCTTTGGGCTCAATGGTCTTGACGCCCAAAAGCGTTTGGAAGCCTGTGGGATCACCACCAATAAGAACATGATCCATGGCGATACCTTAAAGCCGGCGTTTACTTCGGGCCTACGGATTGGCTTTGCCGCGGCCACTTCAAGAGGCTGCACGAAAGAAGACGCGATTAAGATCGCCGATCTCATTTTCGACATTCTTTCTTCGCAAGAAACCGATCTCAC
>MVZL01000221.1 GCA_002068375.1 Tenericutes bacterium ADurb.BinA155 | reverse complement strand
GTGCCGATATTGTCGGGGTGACCAGTCAGTCCCCGGATAAGCCGTTCATCAAGCGTCAATCGAATCCATACTGGCCGGGGACCTATTTTTCGCTTCATGATTGACCCGCTTCCCGACCGGCTTATATTTTCGACTTCTTCTTCGGGCGAATTCTTGGCCGGCGTGACGTTGTCGGGGTATACGAATTCATAACTTGAAAGGACATGACCCCGGAAGAAGAAGATAAAAGTATCTGGTTTTGAATCTTTGTTGTCCTTCTTCGACCTTCGCTTTTGACCTTTCGGGCGATATCTTTTCCAGGGTCCCTTTGTAATTTCTTGAATTTCGGTCGTGAAAAGTAAATCAAGCCCTTCGTTAATCAATTCGTATTGGTCGCTTGAATAGGTCGGATAATGACCCGGTTCGGCGGCGGCTTCCTGTGAAAATTCCATGATTCTTAATAGTTCGGTCGGCGTGGTTTGAATCACGGCGGCCGGGTTGTCGGGGTCGATAAGTGAATAAAGACCGTATAAAAGCCATTCGGCGAAGGGGGGAAGCGGTTTGTCAAGTCCAGGTAAATAGGGCTGAATCGCCGAAGATTTTCGCCTTGAAGCGGCGAATAAGTCGGGTGCTATCTGTAAAGTGGCATTATCGACGGGGAAAGTCTTTCGCTTGGTCATTTTATCCCCCGATTCCCTTTCATAGCCGCCGCTATTATGCCGGCATAATCCATTCCTGTTATCTTCTTTGCGATTTCTTCGAAGGACTTCCCATCGTCAAGCCGGGTCGGGAAGCGTTTCGAATCCCTTTCATTGTCAACGGCATAGATAGTCGCCCCGGCCATGACCCTTGACCAATCAACGGCGGGACCCTTCTTGACCAGGCGAAGACTTGAAGTGTCGACATTCCATATATCACTTGACAACATATCTATAAATTGGTTAAGACTGGTTTCTGTGACCTTCAAGGCTTCTTCAATCCCTTTAAGCCGGTCCCGAAGAATCGGGGCCAGGACGGGGATTCCTTCGAAGAATTCCTGGGATATTAATTCATAAGTTAGTTTGAAGGTTTCAACGTCGTCAAAGACTTCGCCGATATTCCGAATCGCTCTTTCAAGCGGCGAATGAAAGTCTTGTCCCAGGAAGGAAGATATATCCCGTTTGTTCTTTTCCTTCCATGAAAATGACCGGTGACTGGTCCTTAATTGACCCATTCGACGAAGTAAAGCGGATATCGTATCTCTTTTTCCTTGTGGGTCGTCGGTCGGATAATAGAATTCCCGGACGTAGTTCTTCCCGATAATTCCGGTGGAAGCCCCTAATTCGTCGGCAATTTTTCGAAGTCCCCGAAGCGTCGCATAATACCAGACGTCGCCGGCTTTGTCGCTTGACCCCATGAAGGGGTCGTCCCCTTCGACTTCTTGAAATTCTTTGACGTTGACCGTCCCCAGGTCCGGGGCGTAGTATCCCAGAAGGGGGGAAGCGTCGGCGCAAAGGAAGCGACCCAGTTCGGCGAAGTTGACCTTGTCGGCGTCAATCAGGTCGCCCCCCCAGGGCTTCTTCTGACAATCCAGATAGAATTCCTTCGCCTTTTCTGTGATTTGGTCTTCTTGAAGTGTCCCGTCGACGTTATAAAAAGTATTCAGTACGTCGGGCGAATTCTTGTCGGCCAGTTTTTCGTCGCCCCGGAAAATACCCTTGTCGTATAGCCATGATATCCAGATTGACCGAAGGGCGTTCCATGCCGGGACGCATAGCCGGCCGGTATAGTCGGGGTCTTCCCGGCCCCAATTCAAGGCGGGGACGGATTCCCAATGGTCTTCAAGTGCGAAGCAAAGACCGCCTTCAAGTTCCCCCGCTATGACCTTATTGATAAGACGGTCATTGATTTCATTCGCCATTGTGTCCCATTCCCGGCCGTTGAATTCTGGGAAGCCGCCATGCTTCTTCCAGTCTTCGAAGCGGTCC
>MVZL01000220.1 GCA_002068375.1 Tenericutes bacterium ADurb.BinA155 | reverse complement strand
GCTCCAATGCCAGAATCTCTATAAGACGTTCCATCCGGACAATAACCCCCTTAACGATAAGAAAGCCCTGCAAGGGGTGAGCCTCACGATTGGCGATGACGACTTCATCGCCGTGATCGGGGGCAACGGCTCAGGCAAGACCACCCTTCTTAACTGCATCGCCGGAGTCCACCGCCCCGATAAGGGCAGCATGATCCTCGATGGGATCAATCTCCGGGACTACAAAGAACATCAAAGGGCGAAGTGGATCGGCCGGGTATTCCAAGATCCGATGCAAGGCACGATCGCCGATATTTCTCTCTTCGAGAATTTGGCTCTCGCCGCGAAACGGGCCGAAAAGCCTTCGCCGTTCCGCTGGGCCCTGAGCAAAAAGAAAAAGGAAGAGTTCGTCGCGCTTTTAAAGCCGCTAGGCTTAGGCCTCGAAGATCGCCTCGATGCCAAAATCGGCTCTTTCTCGGGCGGGCAAAGGCAATCGGTCACCCTTCTTATGGCGACCTTAGCAAAGCCGAAGCTCCTCCTTCTTGATGAGCACACCGCTGCCCTCGACCCTAAAACGGCGAAGACCGTGATGGAACTGACCGATAAAATCGTGAAGGAAAACCATATCCCGACCCTCATGATTACCCATAACATGAAAGACGCGATCAAATACGGGAACCGTCTCATCATGATGAACGCCGGGAAAATCATCTATGAAGCCGCGGGAAAAGAAAAACAAAAGCTCACGGTCGAAGATTTGGTTGCGAAGTTCCAAAAAGCCGGGGATGAAGATCTCCCCGATGCGATGGTTTTAAGTTAAATATCGGTGCGTTTGCCCCGATAATAGACTTCGTCGATTTTGCCGCCGCCCCGCATCTTTTCGCCTTGGTAGAAGACGGCGATTTGGCCCGGGGTGACCGCCTTAACGGGTTGGTCGTAAGTTAAAACGACATTCTCCCCTTCAAAACGGAGGGTGCAGAATTGATCGGGCTGGCGGTAACGGAATTTGACCCCGACATGAATCGGCTCCGAGGGTTTCGGCCCGATCCAATTGATCTCTTTGACCACGCAGCAATCCGAATTAAGGAGTTCGTCCTCATGGCTATTCGCGACATAAAGGATATTCTTTTGGACGTCTTTTTTATAAATGAACCAGGCTCCGGACTCCGCGCCCTTCACCCCGCCGATCCCTAAACCATGGCGTTGCCCTAGGGTGTAATAAAGGACCCCCATGTGCTCGCCAAGGACTTTTCCTGACATCCCATCCACCACTTGGCCTTTGCTCGCGGGGAAATAGTTATGAAGAAACTGCCGGAAGTTCCGTTCGCCGATAAAGCAAACCCCAGTCGAGTCTTTTTTATCCATGACGGAAGCAAGCCCGAGCTCGTGGGCGATCTTCCGGACCTCGGGCTTCACGATGTCCGAAAGCGGGAATAAGCACGAATGGATCTGCTCTTCGTCGATCTGGGAAAGGAAATAAGATTGGTCCTTGTTCTTGTCGAAGGCCTTATAGAGGTAATCGACCCCGTCTTCGGTGCCTTTTTTCGCGTAGTGGCCCATCGCGATCAGATCAAAGCCATTCTTTAAGGCGAAATTCCGGAACGAATCGAACTTGATGTACTTATTGCAGAAAACGTCGGGGTTCGGGGTCCGGCCTTTTTGGTATTCGGCGAGGAAATAAGCGAAGACGTGGTCCCAATATTCCTTCACGAAGTCGCAGCGGAGCAAAGGGATCCCGAGCTTATCCGCGACCGCTTTGGCGTCCCAATAGTCTTTCTCTTGGGGGCACTGCGGATCATTGATGGTCGGATTGCCGAGGTAGTCGTTATTCGTGAGGGCGTCCCAATTCCGCATGAAACCCCCGCTCACCTCGTAACCTTGCTGCTTCAAAAGATAAGCCGCAACGGCCGAATCGACCCCGCCCGATAAGCCCACCAAGACCTTCATGCGAAGAGCTCCTTGCTATCGAGCATCAAAGTGAAGGGGCCATCATTAATGAGGCTCACCTTCATATCGGCTTGGAAGACCCCGGTTTG
>MVZL01000219.1 GCA_002068375.1 Tenericutes bacterium ADurb.BinA155 | reverse complement strand
TATCTCGGAAAAATCTTTCTGGCTTACTCCAAACCTCTCTCGAATAGCGATGATCTCCCCCGATGTCAATAAACCCGCCTTGCTCCGATAAGCATCTTTCATCGCCAAGCTGTTCGCCTTGATCATCGCCTCAGTTTCGAGGAATTCATCCGCATTCGAGCAATATTCATAAGTAGCTGTAAATGCCACTTCTTGATCCTTAAATATCTCTGTATCGATCACCTGTACTGTATCTACCTCATGCTCTTCCATGCAGATAAGGCATAGCTTTCTTTCTCTTGGCGGCTTCGGGTGATGTCCATCCCGATTCCAATCGCGGAGGAAGGCTGGCCCGCCTCATCGAAAATCGTGGTATAGACGAGCCGCTCGCACCGGGGCTTCACCCCCGGCTGACGCCGATACCAATAATCGCAGCTCACCCGCGGAACCCCGGCTTCGATTTGGCGATAAACGTCTAAAAGGATCGGCCAATCGTCGGGATTGACCCACGCTTTGGTCGATTCCGGAACATTCTCGATCGTCCGCGGAATCGAATAGGTCGAGAGATCACTATTGCTGGCTTTGGTATCGGAAATGACGATCCGATGATGCTTGATGTCGTAAACCCAAATCGCCAGGTTGGCGAGTTCGCAAGCCGTCTCATAAAGCTCCCGGCTCTGCCGAATCGCCGTTTCGTTATCTTCCTTTAACAAAGCGCTGCCGACGGCGAAGGCGATCGAGAAAAAGAAGTTGGCGCTATGGATCAGCCTTTCTTCCGGCGGATTATCGGCTCCGATGAAACCGATCAGTTTCCCTTCCGAAAGGATCGGGGCCTCAATGTAGCGCGTGATCCCTTGGGAAGTCATCTTCTGGTATTCAGCGGGGTCGCTGGTCTTGATCGCTTCGACATCGGGGGTGATGAGCGGCTCGTTCTTGTCGAAGACTTTCCGCCAACGGTCGATCTCGTGGATGTCTCCGTTTTGAAGATTCTGGATTTGGGGCGAAACTCCGGGGCGGCACCGCTCGAAAACGTTGTTGAGCTTGGTCCCAGTCGGATCGACCCGGAAAATATAGACGCGGTCAGCTTCGTAATAATCGAGAATCGTTTGAAGCGCCCCGTTCATCCGTTCTTCAAGCGGCTCGATTCCGTTCAAACGTTGAATCGCCTGAATCCGGAGTTGGTTGATCGCTAAGAGGGCTTCGGTTTCTTTTTGCTTCGCCAAAATATCGGTCACGTCATCGAGATAGAGCACGAAGGCATCATGGCCGCACCAATTGATCTTCTGATACGTCCGGCGCTCGTAGCGGCCCGTCTCTGAGTTCAGGACGTCGTTCACCAAATTGTCGGAGGATCCCGTTTTCTCTAAGGGGCAGTTGGCGCAAGGCTGCTTCCTCCCATAGATCGCTTCAAAGCAAGGCACCCCTAAAGCGAAATGGGGATTCTTTTTCCTCGCGGCGTCATTCGCGTAGAGGACCTCGCGGGTCCAAAGATCGCAGACAAAGATTTTCCGCTGGGTATGATTCAGGATGCTCCGATAGATATCCTTATCGTTCAGGTCGCTATTATGGTGAACTAAAATCACCGGGATCCCGTCTTTATCCCCGGCGTAGCTATATTGGCCAAAGAGCCACCGGAAGCCTCCATCGGCCGTCTTGGCTCGAAGATAGAGTTCCTGCGGTTTTCCCGTTTCGACGCATTTTTGGAGGGCGGAGAAAAGTAAAGGCTGATCGTCTTCGACGACTAAGCCGAGGGCGTCTTGGCGGGCGGCGGCGTTAAAAACATCGGGGGTAAAGCCTAATAACGCAGCAACCTCGGGGGAAAAGAAAAGGGCCCTCAACTTCGGGGTATCGAAAAGAAGAACCCCGTTATTGCCGGGGATGACCTTCATTAAGTAGTCGATTTGGTCTTGGCTTAACTCCATGAATTACCTATTAGGTAATGATAGCACGAAAGCCTTATCCAAAAGGGTGAAAATCTGAAGTGTACCCCAAACTCTGGACCAAACCAGAAAGCGGGGTACTTTTCTTATGAAGTACACATTCGAGCAGAAGCTGAAGTGGGTGA
>MVZL01000218.1 GCA_002068375.1 Tenericutes bacterium ADurb.BinA155 | reverse complement strand
CGCGAGCCGACGAACCACTCGCCCTCGCCGCAGAGGTCCACGAAGTCCCGCAGGGCCACGTCCAGGGCATTGAGCGCCACGGCCGACTCCGCAAAGGCAACACCATCAGCCACGAAGTGATCGGCCACTATGCCGATACCACCGTGTTCCTGAAACCGGCTCCGGCTGGAACTGGTATCGTCGCCGGCGGCGCCGTCCGCGCGATTCTCGAACTCGCGGGCATCAAGAACGTCTACTCCAAAGTCTATGGTTCGCGCACCCCGATCAACGTGATCCGGGCCACCCACGCTGGACTTCAGAGCATGAAGGAATACGATAAAGTCATGGTTCTCCGCGGTCTCAAGACCCCGGAAGAAATCAAAGCGATGCATCCGGCCCCGGTGAAACCCGCGGCTCCGAAGTTCGCTCCGAAAGCCCCGGTCGCTGCTAAACCGGCGGCGGCTAAACCGGCCGAAGCCCCGAAGGCTGAAGCCCCGAAAGGAGATAAGTAATGTCATCCTTAGCTAGCTTATCGATCACCAAAGGATCGAAAATCAAGAAGTTCAACAAAGGCCGCGGCCGCGGAAGCGGCAACGGCAAGACTTGCGGCAAAGGAACCAAAGGTCAGGGCGCGCACGCCCACACCAAGGCGAATGGCTTCGAAGGCGGCCAGACTCCGTTATATCGGCGTCTCCCCAAATTCGGCGGCTACCGCAAATCCCATAAGAACCGCGAGATCGTTTACGCCATCCTGAACGTTGAGAAACTGAACGTCTTCGAAGAGGGCTCCACCGTGAATGCGGCGGCCTTAATCGAAAAAGGCTTAGTGAAAAAGGAACTCGACGGGGTTAAAATCCTCGGGAAGGGTACTTTAAGCAAGAAGCTCCACGTCATCGCTAGCGCCTATAGCGCCTCGGCCAAAAAGGCCATCGAGGAAAAGGGCGGCGTTGCTGAGGTTACGAAGTAATGAAAAAGTTCGTCTCGATCTTCAAGAATAAGGAAATCGTGGGGAGAATCTTCTTCACGATCATGATCCTTTTCATCGTGAGGATCGGGGCGGCTATCACCGTGCCGGGCGTCAAAGTGGGGACTGAACTCTCCAACGCGATGAACTCCGGCAACGCGATCGCCTTAATGGACCTCCTCGGAGGAGGCGCACTGAGCAATTTCTCCGTCTTCGCCCTTGGCGTTTCGCCTTATATCACCGCCCAGATCATCATCGAACTGCTGTCTAAGGACGTCCTTCCCGCTCTGACTGAACTTTCCAAACAAGGAGAGTACGGCCGGAAAAAGAGCGAGATGGCGACCCGATACCTCACCCTCCTTCTCGGAGCGGTTCAGGCTTATGGCATCATCAAGACGATGGAGAACAACTCCTACATTAGCTTCACCAATAGTAACATCACCGGATTCTGGCGTTATGCCTACCTTGTGACCATCATGCTCGCGGGGGCCATGCTCGTTATGTGGCTCGGCGATCAGATCACCGAAAAAGGCTTGGGCAACGGAATTTCCGTCATCATCTTCGCCGGCTGTGTCCGCAGCCTCCCGATCCAAATCTCGACCGCTTGGTCGAAGTGGGTCGTCGGCAATAGCAGCCACGGTCCGAACGATATCATCAAAGGTTCGTTCCAATTCGTCCTCTATATCCTCGCGCTCGTCCTCATTACGGCCTTCGTGGTCTTCATTGAGCTCAGCAAGCGCAAGATCCCGGTCCAACACGCGGGGAAGGGCGGCCAAACCGCCGCGATGTCCCGCGCGAGCTTCCTTCCGATCAAGGTCAACTCGGCCGGCGTCATCCCAATCATCTTCTCTTCGTCCATCATGATGGCGCCTTCGGTCATCGCCTCGTTTATCAGTAGCGATGCCGCCAACGCTTCATGGCTCAAGATCTTCGACTACTCGACCAATTTCGAGATGGCGGGGATCAATGACACGACCTGGAAGATGCCATGGGGTCTAATCATCTACACCATCCTCAACATCGCGTTCTGCTTCTTCTACGCCCAGATGCAAATCGATCCGGAGAATCTCGCGGATAACTTCCAAAAGAATGGCTCCTACATCCCTGGCATCCGGCC
>MVZL01000217.1 GCA_002068375.1 Tenericutes bacterium ADurb.BinA155 | reverse complement strand
AGATGTGGGGCGATTACGATAATAAGTTCGCGCTTCTTCGTAACCTCTACGCCTATCAATTCGGCCATCCGGGCAAGAAGCTCAACTTCATGGGCAACGAGCTCGGCAGCTTCGATGAATGGAATGAGCAGCGTTCCTTGCCTTGGAACCTTCTCACCTATCCTAAGCACGATAGCGTCCGGCGCCTTTGCCGCGACCTCAACCTGATCTATCAGGCCGAAGACGCGATGAAGTGCGAAGAATATAACCCGGTCCATTTCCATTGGCTCATGGTCGATAACGCCGATCAATCGGTCTTCGCTTTCGAGCGGGAATTTGGCGATAGCGATCTGATCTTCATCTACAACATGACCCCGAACTTCTACGAAAGCTACGATATCGGAGTGAATCATGAAGGGACCTATGACGAGATCCTTAATACCGATAAGGACGTCTATGGCGGCTGGAACCAATACAATGGCGCGCCCCTCCAGACGGCCGCTTTCGGCCCGGAAAATCGCCCGTTCCACCTCACGGTGAAACTCGCGAGTTTAGGCGCTTGCATCTTAAAGCGCCGGATCGAAAAGAAAAAATAAAGGCGGCATTCATCCGCCTTCTTCAGCATCAACAACATAAAGGAGAAATTTTAAATGTTCCAAAACAAACTGGATTTCAAGCAAACCTTCGAGCGGAGACTAAGCGAAAAGTATGGCCGGACGGTCCAAGACAGCCATATCACCGAACGCTACGATATCTTGGGCGAGATGGTCCGCGATTACGCCGGCTACAATTGGCGGAATTGCCGGGAGAACATCTTGGCCAATAACGACCGTCAGCTCATCTATTTCTCGATGGAATTCCTGATGGGGCGCTTATTGCTCAACAATATGCAGAACCTCGGGATCTATCATGTCGCGAAAGACGGCCTTGCCGAACTTGGCATCGATATCGGCGAACTCGAAGACATGGAATCCGATGCCGGCCTTGGCAATGGCGGCTTAGGGCGCCTTGCCGCCTGCTTCATGGATTCGATCGCTTCTTTAGGCTATCCGGGACATGGCAACACCATCCGTTACGAATATGGCTTCTTCCGCCAGAAATTCGTCGATGGCCAGCAAGTCGAGCTCCCCGATCAATGGCTCAGCAACGGCTTCGTCTTTGAGGTCCGGAAACCCAAGCACGCGGTCGAAGTGAAGTTCTACGGCAACGCCGAAACCTATTTGAAACCCAATGGCGAATATGGCCTACGGACCGTGAACGCGACCTGCGTCCGCGCCGTCCCGTATGACGTCAGCATCCCCGGCTACCGCAATGGCGTCGCGAACTCGTTACGCCTTTGGTCAGCCGAACCTTCGGAGAACAACCTCCCGACCGATCAGACTTTCGATTCGTACCTTCAGACCTTAAAAGAGCTCTGCCACGGCCTTTATCCCGATGATTCGACCGAGCACGGCAGAATGTTGCGGCTCCGCCAGCAGTATTTCCTCGTTTCGGCGGGGCTGCAATCCTGCATGCGGTCGCACTTCCGGAGATTCGGCACCCTCGATAACTTCGCCGATGCCTATGTTTTCCAGCTGAATGACACCCACCCGATTCTGGCGATCCCGGAAGCGATGCGGCTTTTGATGGACGAATACAACTACGGCTGGGATGAGGCGTGGGGGATCGTCGGCAAGATCTTCGCCTACACCAATCACACCGTGATGCCCGAGGCCCTCGAAAAGTGGCCGGTCCAATATGTCCAGCAGCTGGTCCCGCGGGTCTACATGATCATCGAAGAGATCAACCGTCGGTTCATGAACTTTTTGAACGAAAAGAATATCGATCCGGCCGGCAAATACCAGATGGCGATCATCAAAGATGGCCAGATCCACATGACCAACATGGCGATTTTCGCCGCCTTCTCGGTCAATGGCGTCGCCAAGATCCACACCGAGATCTTGGAGACCTATACCTTCAAGGATTTCTACAAGCTATTCCCCAGCAAATTCAACAATAAGACCAATGGCGTCACCCATCGGCGCTGGCTCCTTTATAGCGATCCGCGCTTAGCGGAGCTCATCAGCAGCAAGATCGGGGAT
>MVZL01000216.1 GCA_002068375.1 Tenericutes bacterium ADurb.BinA155 | reverse complement strand
GGCCGATCTTCTCATTGGTCTCATCATGGTTTTCATCTATTTTAAAAAACGGAAAAGCCCCTCGATTGAGACGAACCCATAATAAGCCAGATAGAAAATCGTCTCATCCGAACTTTCCCACGCGATAAGAGCAAGGGAAGAGGACGCCAATAAAAGGCAGGCCCGTTCCCTTTTTTTGATATCGCAAGGCTTTTTTGCCCAAGAACGTTTCTTGGTCAAAACGAAATAAAAACCGATGCCTTCGTCGCATCGGTCAATTCTCCTTTGGACCCGGTTTTTGGACTAGAACCGAAGGCCAGCTGGTCGGAGATCCGTTAACGGAGTTTGGCTAAAAGAGTGAGGAGCTTGCTGCTCGCGAGGAACTGATTCTTGCCCGGATTCCCGGGGACTGGGGCTTCATTACCCTCTTGATCGGTCAAATAGAAGTTCACGCCGGTATCGGCTTCTTCTTGATAGGTCTCGACCCGAATCGCTTGGGGCAAGCCTTCCTTTTTTGGGGAGTTGACCGTGAGGGTATCGCCTTTAATCACGAGATCGCGCGCTTTCGCAAGGTTAAAATCGATGAAGTCATTCTTCACTTGGCCTAATAGCCGCGGGAGTTTCGCCAGGCGGGCGCTCAAGATCCCGGTGAGTTTGCTGGTCGCGCTTTCTAAGGATGCCCCCGTCACTTTCTCGCCGAAAAGATAGTAGTTATGGTAAGGGGCGATATAGAACGTCTTCGCTCCATCGTAGGTGATGTAAATCGAAGGGTCGAGGTTGATCTCCAAAAACTGCTTCTCCGGATGCTCAGAATCGAGCTTATCGCCGACATCCCATTCGCTCGAAGCGATCACGCCTAAAGAAGAGAGGCGATTGCCGATCCCCCAGAGGATGAAATTGATCCGTTTTGCTTCCGCAGTTTTTGAGGACGAAGGAGTGTTCATACTTGTCCATTATAGAGCGAAAAGAAAAAAGCGGACCCTTCGAATGCAACTTCGGGGTCCTTGGAAAGAAAAAAGAAGGAGGATTAGGCGCTTTTCAAGAGATCGAAAACCGCCCGAATCGCCTTATCCATATCGTAATAACTGTAAGTGCCAAGCCTTCCGGCAAAGCGAACCGAAGGGGCTTCCTTAAGCGCTAAAGCGCGATAGCGCTCATAGAGGGCCCGGTTTTCTTGATCCCCGACCGGATAAAAAGGATCGAGGCCTTGGTGATATTCGAGCGGATATTCTTTATAGAGGATCGTCGAGGTGTGATTGGGGCAGGACGGATCGAATTTCTTATGCTCGGTGATTCGGGTATAAGGAACGGTAGCATCGGTGTAATTCGTGACCGCGGCCGTTTGGAAGGAATCGATTGGGAGCACTTCTTTTTCAAAGCGGAGGCTCCGATAGGAAAGTAACCCTAACCGATAAGCGAAGAAGCCATCGATGAGGCCGGTGTAATAGACCTGGTCCGCCAAAGCGATATAGCGGGCTTTATCGCTTAAAAAGTCGCAGTTATAGCGGACTTCGATCCCTTGGAGCAAAGCGGCGATTAAAACGCTATAGCCTCCCTTAGGGATTCCTTGATAGATATCGTTAAAGTAATTGTTATCGTAACGGAAGCGGAGCGGGACCCGCTTTAAGATCGAAGCGGGGAGATCCTTGCAAGGGCGTCCCCACTGCTTTTCCGTATAGCCTTTGATCAGTTTCTCATAGATCGTCCGGCCGACTAAGCTGAGGGCTTGCTCCTCCAAATTCGCCGGGACCCCGATATGTTCTTTGGCGGTTTCTTCCTTGATCTTCGCTTCCGCTTCTTCCGGGGTCTTCACGCCCCAAAGGGCGGCGAAGGTATTCATGTTGAAGGGCAAAGGATAAAGCTCGCCCCGGAAATTCGCGATCGGCGAATTGATGAAAGGATAAAAGGGCACGAGCCCATTCACAAAGTCCCAGACTTCTTTGTCCGAAGTATGGAAAATATGGGGGCCGTAGCAATGGACGACGATATCATCCTCAACTTCGGTCCGGATCGCTCCGCCGGCCCAGGGTTTCTTTTCAAGGACCAAAACGCTTTGGCCCCGCTTTTTAAGAAGATAAGCG
>MVZL01000215.1 GCA_002068375.1 Tenericutes bacterium ADurb.BinA155 | reverse complement strand
TTTCTTTAAAGTATTTCTTCCTACGCGCGAGGGCTTGTGGTATCATCTTCGTCGGCCCTAAAGGGCCAAATACACACCTCGCGGATTCAACGCCGTGTTCCGCTTCGGACCGAAATAGGTTCAAAAATCGAAGCGGTGGTCAGTTGTTCGAAACGAGGGAGGCTTAAACAAATGGAGGTCACCAAAAATGAGTGACGAAGAAAAGAAAGCAGTAGCGGCTCAGCCTGTCGCTGCCCCGGCCCCGGCTGCCGTTAATGCCGCCCCGGCTGCCCAGCCCACGATGGCTCAGGTTGTCCGTGATCCGAATGCTCCGATTATGACGATGAAGAAGCTGCTTGAAGCTGGGGTCCACTTCGGACATCAGACTCGGCGGTGGAACCCGAAGATGAGCAAGTTCATCTATGGGGCCCGCAATGGGATTTACATCATCGACCTTGGCAAGACGATCGAACGCACGAATGCTTCTTATAACGCTTTAAAGGCCATTGTCACCGAAGGTGGCAAGGTCCTCATTGTTGGGACGAAACCCCAAGCGCAGCAAATCGTGATTGACGAAGCGGTCCGTTCGGGCTCCTTCTACATCACCAATCGTTGGCTCGGTGGCACTTTGACCAATTTCCGCACCATCCTTGGCCGGATTAAGTATCTCCGTGACCTTGAAGGCCAACAGGCCGATGGCACTTGGGACAAGCTTCCGAAGAAGGAAGTCGCCCAATTAAAGAAAGAGCAAGCTAAGCTTGCCAAGAACCTCGAAGGCATCAAAGAGATGCGCCGTCTTCCGAACGCGATCGTCGTGGTCGATCCGACCATCGAACATAACGCCGTCATGGAAGCCCGCCGTCTTCGGATTCCGGTCTTCGCGATCTGCGATACTTCGGATGATCCGGAACTCGTCGATTTCCCGATCCCGTCCAATAACGATGCTGCTTCGGCCATCAAACTCTTAATCGGCACCTTAGCCGACGCGATCGCTGAAGGCAAAGGCAACCTCGTTTCCGAATTTGCTTATACCAAAGATCAAGGCGAAGAAGCGACCATGGCGGATGCCATTCGGGTTGCCGATATCGCGAACGAACAACGCAAAGCCGCGCTCCGTGCTGCCCGCAAGGAACGCGAAGAGCGTTATCAAAAGATGCAAGCCGAGCGTTATGGCCATTCCGGACCTCGTCCGGTCGATGGCGTGAAGCCCGCGGCCGCCCCGGTTGCTGCTAAACCGGCGGAAGCCCCGGTCGCTCCGGCTGCTCAAGGAGAGAAGAAGTAATGGCTGCTGTCACGATTGATATGATCAAAGCGCTTCGGGAAAGAACCGGAGCGGGCATGATGGACTGCAAGCGGGCCCTTCAGGAGAAAGATGGCAACCTCGAGGCTGCCGTCGACTATCTTCGGGAGAAAGGCATCGCGAAAGCGGCCACCAAAGCGACTCGCATTGCGGCCGAAGGCCTCACCAATGTGAAATTCTGCGAGAAGTGCAACAAAGGCATCATCGTGGAAGTCAACTGCGAGACCGACTTCGTCTCGAGCTCGGAGAAATTCCGTAAGCTCGTCGACGACGTCACCGCGTTGCTCCTCAAAGAAGAGCCGAAGGATCTTGATGCCGCCAAGGCATTAAGCCAAAGCTTATTCGCTGATGCGACCGTTGCGATGGGCGAGAAATTCGATCTCCGTCGCTTCGTGATCGTGAAGCCGGCCGCGGGCCAAGGCGTTGCTTCCTATATTCATATGGGCGGCAAAATCTCGGTCTTAGCGATCTTGAGCAAACCCTCCGAAGAATTAGCGAAGCCTTTAGCGATGCATATCGCGGCCAATAACCCCCTCTACATCGACCTCAAGGATGTCCCCTCCGCGGATCGCGAACGGGAAAAAGGCGTTGCGGCTGCTGAAGTCGCCGCCGATCCGAAACTGACCGGCAAACCCGATCAGGTCAAAGCCATGATCGTCGAGAAGAAAGTCGACAAGGTTCTTTCCGAATCCTGCCTCGCCCTTCAAAACTACCTGATGGACGACACCAAGACCGTGGGTCAAGTTCTGAAAGAGAACGGACTCCAGGTTATCTCCTTCATCCGCTATCAA
>MVZL01000214.1 GCA_002068375.1 Tenericutes bacterium ADurb.BinA155 | reverse complement strand
CGGGCCCGGCGGCTCCGCAACTTCTTAAGCCAGCCCTTCCACGTCGCTGAAGCTTTCTCCGGCTACAAAGGCATCTACGTGCCCTTAAAAGACACGATCCGATCCTTCAAAGCGATTCTTTCGGGCGAGTACGATTCCTATCCCGAGAGCGCCTTCCTTTATTGCGGCACCATCGAAGATGTCGAAAAGAAGGCGAAGGAGCTTGCCTCCAAATGAGTTTCCGCCTGCTTGCCTTAACCCCGAAAGGAATCTTCTTCGATAAAAACGTCGAGGAAGCCTATATCCCAACCCCGAATGGACCTCTCGGTATTTTCCCTAATTACACGAGAGCCCGTTTTGCTTTGGCCCCTTCCGGCGTATTAAAAGTAAAGGAAAGCGGGAAGGAGAAGTACTATGCTATTTTCGGTGGGGTCGTCCGGGTCGATAGCAACCAGACGATGATCCTCACCGAAGAAATAGAGGATGGCCTTTCCATTGATATGGCGAGAGCCATCGCTGCCCGTGACCGGGCTCAGGATCTCCTGAGCAATAAGGAAATGGGCGCTGACATCGATCGCGCTCGCGCCGCTTTAAACCGCGCTCTCACGCGGATCGATGTGAAATCGCTTGATGAAGGAGGGAGAAAATCTTAACCATGAACTTCATCTTCGTTTCGCCGAATTTTCCGGTTCGTTATTTTAAATGGGTCGAAGCCTTACGCGATCACGGCGTCACCGTGCTCGGGATCGGCGACTCCCCTTATTACGATGTCCATCCGCGGCTGAAAGAAGCCCTGAAGGAATACTACTTCGTCCAGGATCTTGGCGATAAAAAAGCCATGGTCAAGGCCTGCCAGTATTTCCAGGACAAATACGGTCCGATCGACTTCATCGAGTCGGACAATGAGTGGTGGCTTGAGGGCGACGCCTACCTCCGCGAGAAATTCAATGTCAAAACCGGCTTCTGGCCGAAAGACATGGAGCACATCAAAGCCAAATCGGCGATGAAGAAATACTTCGAGCAGGGCGGCGCGAAGACGATGCGTTACCTCGTCGTGAACGGCCCCGAAGATAAAGCCAAGGCCGAGAAATTCCAAAAGGAAGTCGGCTGGCCGGTCTTCGTGAAGCCGAATGTCGGGGTCGGCGCTTCCGATTCCTATGCCCTTCATAATTCCAAAGAGTTCGACGCTTTCTTCAAAAAGACCCTGCCCGAACCCTACATCATGGAAGAGTACGTCGATGGCTTCATCGTGAGTTTCGACGGGATCTGCGATTCCCATAGCGATGTCGTCTTCTGCACGACCGATCACTTCATGACCCCGATCGCGACGGTCGTGAATGACCTGACCGATTATTACTATTACAACAATCCGTTTTCTCTTCCCTTCCACGATATCGACCAGAAGGCCTTTGAAAAGGTCGGACGGGCCGTCGTGAAGGCCTTCGGGATCAAGCAGCGTTTCTTCCACATCGAATTCTTCGTCCTCAATAAAGACAAAGAGGGTTTGGCCAAGAAAGGCGATTTCGTCGCCCTCGAGTGCAATATGAGACCGGCCGGTGGTTATACCCCCGACCTCATCAATTATGCCAACTCGGTCTCGTGCTACCAAATCTACGCGGACGTCGTCTGCTATGACGAGAACCGCCAGGATATGGCGAAGACCAAGTACTATGCCTTTGCCCCGGCCCGCCGCGATGGGATCAAATACGCCCACACCGAGCAGGAGATCCTCAATAAGTACGCGAACGCGATCTGCATGTACGGCCGTTATCCGGCCCACATGGCCGCCGCGATGGGCGATCTCTATTACTACGCCCGCTTTGAAAACTACGAGGAAGGCATGGCCTTCGACGCCTATGTGCGGGAACGCGGAGTCGGGAATAACCCGTTTTCGAAGAAAGCCTAAGCGTTAAAGTAATCCCGAACCGCGCTTAATGCGGAATCGGCTTGCGAGATCACACTATAGGAGGTAGCGCTGCTGCCTCCTATTTTTGTGGTCCCGACTTGATAGGGATCGGTTAAGCTGAAGGATAAAGTCGTCGCGAAGGAAGCCTGATCGGAAGAAGAAACGCTATCCCAATCGATCGCGGCGACCGCTTTATTTTCATGGCGGCCATTGG
>MVZL01000213.1 GCA_002068375.1 Tenericutes bacterium ADurb.BinA155 | reverse complement strand
AAGTCGTCGCCGGGAGCTGCCGTCAAATGGGCATCACCGTCGATGCGAAGTAAGGAGAGCAACAGCCATGAAAAAGAATAGCAAAAAGTACGCTGCCGCCCTCAAAAAGTACGATAGCACGAAGGTTTACGAAATCGCCGAAGCGGCCAAGATCGTCAAAGAGACCTCGGTCACCAAGTTCGATTCCACCGTTGACCTCGCCTTCCGCCTCAATGTCGATCCGACCTTAGCCGATCAACTGATCCGCGGCACCATCTCGCTCCCGCACGGCAACGGCAAGACCAAGAAGGTCTTAGCCCTCACCATGACCAAGGCGCAAGAAGCCAAGGATGCCGGTGCCGACTTCGTCGGTGGCAAAGAAATGCTCGAGAAGATCACCAAAGAGAACTGGTTTGGATTCGACGTCATTGTCGCCACTCCGGATATGATGGGTGAGCTCGGCAAAATGGGCCGTGTCCTCGGCCCGAAAGGCTTGATGCCGAACCCGAAAACGGGCACCGTCACCATGGCCATCGGCAATGCCGTGAAGGAAATCAAACAAGGCAAGATCTCGTACCGGGTCGATAAAGATGGCAACCTCGCCATGTCGATCGGCCGCGTGAGCTTCACCGCCAAAGACCTCGAAGAGAACATCGCCGCGGTCTGCGACCACCTTGCGAAGAGCCGTCCCGCTACCGTCAAAGGCATCTTCATTCACTCGGCCGTCATCCATACGACGATGGGCCCCTCAGTCAAGATCACCTTCGCTGGTCGTAACTAATCCGATTCGTTTCATTTCTATTGGTGAATAGCTTCATATACCTAAGATAGCCGGGGGCAAGTGCCTTAAAAATTCACCCTGCTGAGGTAATCGATTCACAAAACCCACTAGCTATATGAACGCTTCACATAGTCGACAAGAAAGGAGGTAGAAACATGAATCAACAAGTTCTCGAAGCCAAAAAGAAGGCCGTTGTTGAGATCGATAATGGTCTCAAAAACAGCGAGACTGTCGCCGTTGTCTCTTATCAGGGATTAACCGTGGCAGAACTCCAAGAGCTTCGTCGCGCCTTAGCGGACGTCGATGCATCCTTCGGTGTTTACAAGAACACCTTAGTCAATCGCGCTCTCAAGGAATGCAACCAGCCCGATCTCTCTGACTTACTGAACGGCCCGAACGGATTCGTCTTCTCGAAAGACGTCTCCAAAGGACCTAAAGCCCTTGTTAAGTTCTCTCGCTACCACGAAAAGCTCGTCTTAAAAGGCGGACTGATCGGTGGCAAGAAAGCCTCGGCCGAAGAAATCGTTACGGTTTCCAAGCTGCCGGACAAGAATGGCTTAATCAGCATGTTCCTATCGTGCCTACAGGCACCTGTTCGTAACTTCGCCTACGCGGTCAGCAAGATCGCGGAGAAGAAGCCCGCTGCCGCTGCTCCCGCTCCGGCCGCAAATGCTGCCGCGCCCGCTGCGCCGGCCGCTAACTGATCTAGGAGGATCAAACCATGGCTAAATTAACCAATGAAGAAATCATCTCCTCTCTCAAAGAGATGTCGGTCCTCGAGCTCAATGAGCTCGTGAAGGCCGTCGAAAAGGAGTTCGGCGTTTCCGCCGCTGCTCCGGTCGCTGCCGCTGCCGCCGCCGCTGATGAAGGACCGGTCAAAGCTGGCCCGAGCGAAGTTTCGCTCATCTTAAAGGGACTTGGCACTGGCTCCAAAGTCGCCATCATCAAAGCCGTTCAGGCCATCACTGGTCTCGGCTTAATGGATGCGAAGAAGCTTGTCGATGCTGTTCCGGCCACCATCAAGGAGAAGATTTCTCCCGTCGAGGCCGAAGAGCACAAGAAAGCTCTCGTCGCCGCTGGCGCCGAAGTCGAAGTCAAATAATTCCGATCCGCTGTTCCCGCCCCCTTTCCGTCTATGGGGGGCGGGGACTATTTGCGCTTTAGGAGGGTATCGTTGCTATGAGCCAATACTTCGATAATGTCGAAACTTTAGCTCATAAAGACCTCGCCGTGGAGTTTCAGCTCTTCGGGGAAAAATATA
This sequence comes from Tenericutes bacterium ADurb.BinA155, assembly GCA_002068375.1. The sequence continues at coordinate 78 of MVZL01000213.1, read as the reverse complement.
CCTTTAAAAGCGATGCCGGTGTCTTCTCAAAAGAAGGCCTCGACGATGGCACGAGACTCTTGCTTGAAACCATCGCCA
>MVZL01000212.1 GCA_002068375.1 Tenericutes bacterium ADurb.BinA155 | reverse complement strand
AGCGATGAATAAGAACAAGCGCAACAAGATAATCTATATCGTGATAATGTCTTTGGTTGTCGTGTCCATAATCGTATTCGGCATAATCGCCATGTACGCCAGCGGTTACACGATCGAAAGTTGGTGCGCTAAGTTCTGGCCTTGGATTGTCCTTGTCGCCTCGGCGCTCATAATAATGGGCGGCGGCTTCTACTTCTTTATCAAAATGGGGGATTGACCATGAAAAACTACGCTAAGTTGACCTACGCCAAAATCACGGACGGGATAGCCCGTCAGAGAATCATCACCTACGCGTGCTACGCGATAATCATAGCGACCGCGATTCTCTCTTCCGCCATCTCGATGACCTTCGGCCTAGAGGCTTTCAACCCCTCGAAGTTCGCGTTCAACCTTTGCATGTCGCTCGCCATAGGCTTGACCGCTTTGTTGCTTTCCATGCGTGATGGCGAAATGGTCAATGACGACCGAAAGTCGGGCGACTACTTCGAGGCCAAGCAGGACTTCAAGTCCACCCGAGCGAAGATCATAGACGTCGGGGTTTTCCGCCAGTACACCGATTTGGTCTACGAAAGAGAGAGGAAATCTTATGTAGATTCGGTGCTGGACGGCCTGTTCATGCCAGGATTTTACAAGCACGAATATTTGGAAGTCGATGACAAGACTTTCAAAAAACTATTGACAGAGCCGACAATCTTCGAGAAGAAAGACGGGTCTAAGGTTCCGTTGGACACTTTGTCCAAAAACCAATACAAAGCCATTAAGCAATTCCGTGACGGTCGCTACAAGTTCAACAAACTAGACTATTCGTTCTTCATCTCTAGGGGCCGCAACGGCTACAAAGCCCAAGCGGACTTGCAGGACAAGGAACGGAGCATGAAGGTCATGGCGGTCATCTACCGCGGCGTGGTCATCGCTTTGTCGGCGGTCATCTTCGCCCTAGCAATGGTCAACCCAACGAGCGCAAGCGGTCAGCAGGTCGCCTTTGACGGAACCTCGCGCATTTGGACTATGGTCACTTCCTTGTTCATGGGCTACACGATAGCGAATGACGAAATGAAGAAGGACATAGGGGGTTTGGAATACAAAGTCGAGATAATCAACCAGTATTTCAACGAGAAAGAGGTGGGCACGTTCAAGCCCCTCAATGTCGATGAGCAGATACTCAAAAAGATCGCGGAGAAGGAAAAAGAGAAAGTCCAAGTGGAGGTCATGCCCATGCCCGAGCCTCAACCCATGCTTCCGCCTCCTGCGAAGGAAGAGCCTAAAGCCACTCCGCTTGACGACATTAAGTGATACAATGTTATTGGTATAGCGCCTTCGCTATGCCGAACAACGCGGTTCCGATTTGCCTCCTAACCGCGTTTTTTTATGCTAATATATATCCAGTCCCACCGATTTCGACTCGGTGGCGGGCTTCCATGGGGGAACGGCTATTAAGGGTAGCCGTTTTCTTTTGCCTAAGAAACAAAAAACAAAAGGGTATGTATTTATACCCTTTTGAACGCAAAACGCTTCCTAGACCCCTAGAAATGCTTTTTAATGCTATTTGGATATAGGAGTATCGGTCGGTGCGCGAGTGAAAACAGCGTCAAGGACATAGAACAATCCGCCCACGGCTTCGCAAATGACTATCACGAGAACCCCGTCCGAGGCTTGCTTCAATAAGTCCTCGCACATTTTGATAACGTAATAAAACACAAGGCAGGTCGCAACGGACATGAGCCATTTCAGGCTTTCCGCCAAAACGATCATGGCGTAATGCTTGCCGGCCTGCATTTCGTTTTGGGCTTTCATGCTCCCCAGTTTCTCGGCGATGTCGGTGCGTATTTTTAGCCAGTAGACAATCAGCAAAGGGATAATCACGAGCCACATACCTATCGGCAGGCTGACCAACGGCTTTTTGGAACTATCGCCCTCGGCCGAATAGGCCACGATGAAGAAGACGAGAGGCCCGAAATAGGCGATGACGAAGCCGACCACCCTAAGCCAGTGGTGCAGGAAGGCGTTTTTGAAATCGGCTAGAAGGTCGAGCCAAAACTTCTTCCACATTAGTTTTTCAAGGCTTTCTTCTTGGCCTTGGCTTCTTTCTTCTGCTCTTTGAGCGTG
>MVZL01000211.1 GCA_002068375.1 Tenericutes bacterium ADurb.BinA155 | reverse complement strand
CATGTCAGAAAAAGTCAAAATCTTTGCTTTAGGCGGTCTCGATGAGGATGGCAAGGAGTGCACCGTCGTTGAGATCAACGGGGACATCTTCGTCGTCAACTGCGGTGTCAAGTTCCCGGATAAGACGATGCCGGGCATCGATTATGTGATTCCGAATTATGATTACCTTTTGCAGAATAAAGCCCGTGTGAAGGCTTATTTCTTACTGCACGGGCACGATGATGAAACCGGCGCCCTTGCCTACATTTATAAGGATGTACCCGCTCCGATCTACGGTTCCAAAGTCACCCTCCAAATGTTCAAGATTTTCACCAAGCACGTGAATCTTGATCCCTCGATTTATGATCTGCACGACGTCCTCCCGACCTCGAGTTTCAAGGTGGCAGGCCGTCAGATCACTTTCTTTCATACCGCCCATAACATCGCGGATTCTTCGGGCTTAGCGATCGAAACCCAATACGGGAACGTCGTTTTTACCGGCGACTATGTCGTTGAAAATAACGCCAACCCGAATTATCTCCACGATATGAACGCGATCGCCAACCTCGCCGAAAAGCCGACCTTGGTTTTGCTTTCCGAATCGGTCTACGCCGATCATCCGGGCTATACCGCCCCGAGCTATAAGCTCACTCCCCATATCGAGGAGCCGATGAAGGATTGGCAAGGCCGAATCTTCGTTTCGATCTTCTCGACCAATTTCTATAACCTCGATGAACTGATTAAGCTTGCGGTCCAAACCCGCCGTAAGATCATTTGCTATGATGAAGAAACCCAATCGATTTTGACCGCGATGCAAGGCTGCGGCCAGCTTTTGATTCCGCGGGATAATTACGCCCCGGTCGACGATATTCTCCGTTTGCGGAGCCAAGACATCATCGTTCTCGTCTCAGGCTTTGGCTCGAAGCTTTATAGCAAGATCGCCCTTTTAGCCGCGAACTCCCAAGAAGATAAACGGATCGTCCTCAACAAGACCGACCTCTTCATCGTGGCGAGTCCCGCCAACGACAACACCGAGATCGAAGCGACCGATGCGATCGATGAACTCTATCGTTCCGGCTGCGAAGTCATTAACATCAAACGGAAGAATTTCCTCAACATGCACGCCTCGGAAGAGGATCTCAAGATGATGATCTCGATCCTGAAGCCGAAATATTACATTCCGGTCAAAGGGTTCTACAAAGACTTGCTCAAGAATGGCATGGTTGCCCTTTCGATGGGAATCAACCTCAGCCACCAAAATGTCTTCGTGATGGAGAACGGTATCTCGGTTATCCTCGATGAAACCGGGGGTCGTCTCTTCGACGAACATATCCCCCATGGCGACGTCATGATCGATGGAATAGGCGTGGTGGTTTTGGCCCTCACCGTTTCGAAGAAACAACACAAGATCGTGGCGGGACCGGATGTTCAGATGCGCGGTTTTGTCTTCGTGAAGGATGCCGATATGATTCTTCGCGATGTCAGCAAGATCTTCGTTTCGACCGTGAACGAGTTCCTCGAGAAGCCCGTCTATAATCTCGAAGAGATGCAACAAAACGTCTACGAGAAGTGCTTGCGGGCGATCCGACGTCAGACCGGCAAAGAGCCGATGGTTCTTCCGCTCATCGTCGAAGTCGAGTAACTTCTTGAGAAAATCTCAAAAATAATCTCCATACGTTGCCAATATTGTTTTACAATATTTCTACCTTATGCCCGCTAAGAAACCTTTAAAAACTAGAAGCAAAGAAGACGTCATCTCCGCGATCGGCGTTTTCATTTCGCTATTCGCGCTTTTGGTGATGTTTTCCGGGAATACCCATCTTTGGGGCTTGGCCTATGGGATTGACTTCATTCTAGGCTTTGCCGGTTTCTGGTTCTTTTGCCCGTTCCTTTTCTTCGTCGGCTTCCATATGACCTGGAAGCGGAAACTCCCCAAGATTCCGACCAAGCGCCTCGCTTGGGCTTATTTCTTCCTCTTTTTAGGCTCGATGTTCTTGCTCAGTCACTTAGGAAGCAATGGCAAGGAAAGCTATGGCGACACCACGTTATTCCTCGATGAAATCGCCGCGGCCAAAGAGGGGAAAAATGGCGGTTTGATCTTTGACACCAAGCTCGGCGGTGGCATGATCG
>MVZL01000210.1 GCA_002068375.1 Tenericutes bacterium ADurb.BinA155 | reverse complement strand
CCCCGCGTTCCAAAAGGAACTCTATTTCGATGCTCTCAAATTCCAGATCAATCCGCCGAAAAAGGAACGGATTCCTTTATCCTTAGAAGATTGCACCTTAGAAAACTACAATCTGGTCCGGACCTTCGGCCCCTTTGGGATGGAGTGGAAGGAACCGGAATTTCTCCTTAAAGACGTCGCGACCGCCTCGCTCCTTTTCACCAAAGACGGGAAGTACCTGAGTAGCCCCCTTAAAAATGGGGCCCGGCTCTTTAGCTTTTCGCTCGGGGCGAAAGATCTTGAATCCTTAAAGCAAATCGATTTGGCCGCGAAGCTTTCCCTTAATTCCTATAAAGGCCGGACCTCCCTCGACGTGATTGTCGAAAAAGCCTAAAGAATCTTCGCGATTTGCGACACTGTCTAAAACGATTCTTGCCCTAGGGTAAATCCCTCTTTTAGGCTATAATCAAGCCATGAACGAAACTCCCGATAAAAAAACGTTGGTCCCCAATGGGGGCTACCCGATGCATACCTACGAAGACTTAAAGGATCTTTACTATACCTACATCACCGACCCCGAAGATCGGAAGATGATCGAGGCCGCTTACCTTTACGCCAAAGAGAAACATAAGGACGAACGCCGGAAATCGGGCGAGCCCTATATTCAGCATCCGCTCGAAGTCGCCTATATTTTGGCCCAGCTTCAGTCGGGCCCCGCGACCATCGCGGCTGGCCTTCTCCACGATACGGTCGAAGATACCGACGCGACGATCGAAGACATTAACGCCCGCTTTGGCGAGGACGTCGCGAAGATCGTCGATTCCCTCACGAAGATCCAGCGCCTCAAGCTCTCGCACCGGACCGAATCCGATTTTGAAGCGGAGGATCACCGCAAGATCTTCTTAGGGATGGCCCAGGATGTTCGGGTCATCATCGTGAAGTTAGCCGACCGCCTCCATAACATGCGGACCCTCGAAGCCCTAACCCCGGACCGCCAAAAGGCGCTTTCCAAAGAAACCCTCGATGTTTTTACCCCGATCGCCCATCGGCTGGGCATTTACACGATCCAAAGCGAACTTGAAGACCTCTCCCTTAAGTATTTGGAGCCCGAGAAGTACCAAGAGATCCTCGATTTGGTTAACGCCAAATGCGAGCACCGCCAAGAATCGCTCGCGGCCTTAAAGAAACGGATCGCCGATATCCTCTTCGAGAAGCAGATCCCGTTCCGGATGGAATCCCGGGTCAAATCGATCTATTCCATCTATCGGAAAATGTACCTTAAGGGCCATTCCTTCGATGATATTTATGACGTCATGGCGGTTCGGATCATCACCAAGAGTGAGATGAACTGCTATGAGATTTTGGGAATCATCCACGCGACCTATAAGCCGATCCCGGGGCGTTTCAAAGACTACATCGCGATGCCGAAACCCAACATGTACCAATCGCTCCATACCTGCATCGTCTCGGGCGATGGTCAGATCTATGAAGTCCAAATTCGGACCGAAGAGATGGACCAAATCGCCGAAACCGGCGTCGCCGCCCATTGGCGGTATAAGGAAGGCGGCCACTATAACGCGAAAGAAGAGCAGAAGGAAATCGAGGAGCAGCTGCACTGGTTCCGCGATTTCGTCTCGCTTTCGGGCGAACAAAGCGATGGCACGGCTCAGGAATACATGGAGAGCCTCTCTAACGATATCTTTGGCGCGAACGTCTATGTCTTTACCCCGCTAGGCAAAGTCGTGGACCTTCCGACCGGGGCGACCACGCTCGACTTCGCCTACAAGATCCATACCAAGGTCGGCGATTCGGCGGTCGGCGCGATCGTGAACGGAGTGATGGTCCCGCTTTCGACGGTGCTCAAGACTGGCGATGTTTGCGAAATCCGGACCAGCAAGAACGCGCCAGGCCCGAACCCGTCGTGGCTTGAAGTCGCCAAGACCGCTTCCGCCAAAGGCCACATCAAGAAATTCCTCCAGAAAAAAGACGCGGATATCATGCGGGAAGAAAACGTCCGGAACGGCAAGGCGTCCGCCCTCGATAGTTTCAAAGCCCAAGGCATCGAAGAAGATGAGATGACGCGGTTACTTTCGCAGCCGAATGTCCTCACGGAATTCCATTGCGAAACCCTCGATGATCTTTATGTCGCGATCAATAGCAAAAACCCGGTCCCCGGA
>MVZL01000209.1 GCA_002068375.1 Tenericutes bacterium ADurb.BinA155 | reverse complement strand
GAGCTTATCTTCGAAGACCCGAGCGAGCACGCCCATGGCTTCGACGCCAAGGAGCGCGACATCAAGGAGCCAAATGGCCCAGCCACCGCTGAAGTTGTTGCCATCATAGGCAAAGACATACCAGTGGCCGACCATGAAGCAACCGATCCCAACAAAGAAGAGGATCGAGCCGAGCAAACCGCTCTTGGCAAGCGAGGCCTTCGGTTAAGCAGATCGCTGCGAAGACGATCGCAAAGAAGAAGAAGACAGCCCGGAACGTATCATTGGACGAGACCGGAAGTTTGCTTCCAAGCAGGAGTTTGAGCCCGCCTAAAACCGCCACCGCGGCTAACGCGACGATGAGAACGGCTAAGACTAATTCAAAGATCGCCCAACCCGGGTTGCTGTTGCCAAAGTCCTTAAACATATAGACCAGGCAATAAATCGCATAGACCACGGCCATAGCCGCCGCGACGAAGGAGCAGATGCCTCCTACCATCGTAAAGACTTTTTTCTTTGACTGAGATTCCGCCATATGAAGTGAAATCCTCCTTTTACGGAACGTAGTATACCACTCTAGATGAAGATGGGACGAAGAAAAAAAGAATGCGGAAGCGGTCTCCTACTAGACCGCGGTGCCGTATTCTTTTTCCGGAGGACGAAGAGGGAAAGGGTCTCTTCGCTAACTGAGTGCTATTATAAAGGAAAGGTAAACGCTTTCCATCCTCTTTTAGGCTGATTTTTGGGGTGGGGAATTGACCGAAAGGATGCACGAGGCTTCCCATGCTATACTTGAAACCATGATGAAGGAAACGCTCGACCCCAATGATGGCGCCTATAGCGTCGCCGCTTTAACGCCCCTAAAGAAGTCTCCGCTCGCGGGCAAGACCTTCTATTGGCTCGGCAGCAGCGTCACCCTCGGTCTCTTCGCCTTTAATGAGGGCTTGCCAGATTATCTTGCGAAGCACCAAGGCTGCACCTGCCTTAAAGAAGCCGTCTCCGGCACCACGCTCCGCCAAGAAAATCCTAATGATGATTCTTATCTTTCGCGGCTCCGCCGTTCCAAAAGTTTCGATCCTAAAGCCCCTATCGATGGCTTTTTGATCCAAGCCAGCACGAACGATTGCTGGGACCAAAGGAAGATCGGTTCTCCGGATAATCCGGACCCCAAGACCACGTATGGCGGACTCCGCGCGATCCTTTCTTACGTCAAAGCGACCTGGGATTGCCCGATCTACGTGATCACCGGAAGTTATTATCCCGATCTCAATAGCCTTACCTATGGGGCCTTTATCGATACCTTATCTCGTCTCAGTGGGTCCTATGGTTTCCTTCTGATTGATCTTTGGCATGATCCGATTCTCCGGAAACAAGAAAAAGAACTCGCTTTAGCGATGCATGATGGCATTCACCCTTACCGGAAGGGCTATCGCGATTATTGGTTACCGCGGTTAGAAGCCGCGCTTAAATCCTGATCGATCGTCCGTAACATCGTCCGGATCTTCTCGCCGCCGCTCGAGAGAATCCCCCGCGAAAAGGCGATGAGTTTCGGATCGATTTCTTTGTAGTAGGCTTCGGCGATGCTGCAGGCGATCGCCCCGGTGGTATCGCAATCCCCGCCGGCGGCGATGATCATCCGCAAGCACGATTCAAAATCGTTCGAGAGCAAGAAGGCCGAGATGGCTTGGGGCACCGAGATCTGGCAGATCTCAAGGCCATGGCCATGGTTGCTCTCACAAATCGCTTCGTAGCTCGGATAGAGCTGATAGGCCTTCCGGGCATAGGAGGAAATGAATGCCTTATCTTTCCCATGGAGAGCATAGAAAATACACATCGCGGTCACTTCAGCGCCTTTGACTGCTTCCGGGTGATTGTGGGAGACGAGGGTGATCGCTTTGCTCCAGCGCTTCACTTCCTCTTCGTTATGGGCGTAGTAGCCGACGGGCGAGATCCGCATGGCCGCGCCATTCCCATAAGAAGGATTGGAACGATCGTCTTCTTGGTAAAGCCATTGATCGAATAAGGAGCCATAGCCCGCGTAAGGATAAGCCCGGCCCCACTCCCGCAAGATCGAACGGATCTTATTAGGATCGTGGTAGGCCTTCCGGTGGCAGATGTCCGCGACGGCGAGGGTCATCACCGAATCATCGGTGAAGGCTAAGTCCTTTGCGAAAAGGTC